>CALPKD020000022.1 GCA_943324055.2 Chitinophaga pinensis | reverse complement strand
TCCATTGATGTTGACGATGCCACTGAAATGAAATTTTAAATTATTATGTCAAACTACTTATACCTTCTTTGGATCCCCTTATTACCCTTGGCTACTTTTGTAATCTTAGGTTTATTTGGACGCAAATATTTATCAAAGATTGCAGGATTACTAGGTACTGCATCTCTACTTACTTCAACTATCCTTTCCTTTGTTGCAGCAAAGCAATACTTTTTTGTAGACGGCAAGGTGAATGGAGTGTATCAAAAAATTGTAGCGTTCAAATACACTTGGTTACAGTTTAGTCCTAATGTATCTATTGATATGGGTATTATTGTTGACCCTATTTCAATCATGATGCTCATAGTGGTCACTTCTGTTTCCCTGATGGTACATGTATTTAGTTTAGGCTATATGAAAGGAGAAGAACGCTTTGCTACTTATTATGCGTTTCTTTCTTTGTTTACTTTTTCTATGCTAGGGTTAATCTTATCCGTTAATATATTTCAGGTATATATGTTTTGGGAATTAGTGGGGGTATCTAGTTTCTTATTAATTGGCTATTATTTTAGCAAACCATCTGCGGTGGCTGCAGCTAAAAAAGCATTTATCGTTACTCGATTTGCAGATTTAGGATTCTTAATTGGTATTTTAATTTTAGGATTTTATGGAGGCACTTTAGATATCGGTTTACTGATTCAAAAATTCACTACTTTACAATCTCCTGAATTTATAAGTATTACCACAGCTAGCTTTTTAGGTGCAAGCATGCTTACCTGGGGACTCACATTAATTTTTATAGGAGGTGCCGGAAAATCGGCGATGTTCCCATTACATATTTGGTTACCGGATGCAATGGAAGGCCCAACGCCAGTGTCTGCGTTGATCCATGCTGCCACCATGGTGGTAGCGGGCGTGTATTTAGTAGCTAGATTGTTTCCAGTATTTTCTATGGATGAAGCAGCCTTAACCATTGTTACTTATGTGGGTGCATTTTCGGCCTTATTAGCCGCAATCATTGCCTGCACACAAACAGATATCAAACGCGTACTTGCCTATTCTACTATGTCTCAAATTGGATACATGATGTTTGCATTGGGTATTTCAAAAAATGGTGGAGAACATGGTTTGGGCTTCATGGCTTCGATGTTTCATTTATTTACACACGCGTTCTTTAAAAGTTTATTATTCTTAGGTGCAGGATCGGTGATACATATGGTGCATAGCAATGAAATGAAAGATATGGGAGGATTAAGAAAATTAATGCCTGTTACGCATATCGCCTTTTTAATTGCTTGTTTGGCGATTGCTGGTATTCCTCCATTTGCCGGATTCTTTAGCAAGGAGGAAATTTTAATGGCAGCATTTAATTCGAACAAGCTAATTTATGGGGTTGCTTTGTTCACCGCAGCGCTTACTTCATTTTATATGTTCCGACTCTATTTTTCTATCTTCTGGAGCAAGCCATCTACTGTACATAATGATCATGGTGAAGGCCCTTGGGTAATGAAATTACCATTGATTATTTTAGCAGCTTGTGCAATGGGTGTAGGATTCATTCCTTTCTCCAATTTTATCACTTCCGATGGTATCGCATTAGAAACGCATACCGATTTATTATTCTCGTTAGCACCTGTTTCATTCACCATTTTGGCAATATTATTAGCTGCGAATTTTTATAAATCTCAAAACGAAAAGTCAACCAAAGTAGCTAGCGCATTTGGCGGATTTTATACTGCTGCCTATAAAAAGTTTTATGTGGATGAAGTGTATGTGTTTATGACTAAAAAAATAATCTTCCCATTCATAGGTCAGCCTATTGCTTGGGCAGACCGACATATTGTAGACGGCTTTTTACTATTAATAGCAAATACGACTGCAACTATCTCTTATAAGATTAAAGGACTACAATCTGGAAAAGTTCAAAACTATGCACTCTATTTCTTCGGCGGTGTATTGGCCTTGTCTGTATTGTTTATTTATATCTGGAAATAAAATATTTATATGAATTTATCATTATTGATCTTATTACCCTTACTTACTGCTTTAGCGATTTTGATTAGCAAGGGGTTAAAACAGATTAGAATCGTTGGCCTAGTGGGTTCCTTTGCACAATTAGGGCTTGCTATATTATTATTGAAACAATACCTGAATGAAAGAGCCGCCGGAAACACGGCCACTCATTTATTTGAAATGAACTATACTTGGTTTAAGGCGCTGCATATCAATTATCATATTGGGATTGACGGCATATCACTTGCCATGATCTTATTAACTTCGGTAATTGTAGTAGCGGGCATATTAGTTTCTTGGACAATGGACAAGTTAAGCAAAGAGTATTTCTTTTTATTGGTACTATTAAGCATGGGTGCCTATGGGTTCTTTATTTCACTGGATCTATTTACTATGTTTTTCTTTTTAGAAGTGGCAGTCATTCCTAAATTCTTATTAATCGGTATTTGGGGAAGTGGTAAGAAAGACAATAGCGCTATGAAGTTGGCCTTAATGTTAATGGGTGGATCCGCATTGGTATTTGTTGGCTTATTAGGCATCTATTACAATACCCATACTTTTGATATCGTTGAAATTTCACGTGTAGGTATTTCAGCAGGTGTGCAGCAATTCTTCTTCCCTTTTGCCTTTATTGGTTTTGGAATTTTTGCAGCTTTATTCCCTTTCCACACTTGGGTACCTGATGGACATGCTTCCGCTCCAACAGCTGCGTCCATGTTTTTAGCTGGTATCTCCATGAAATTGGGTGGTTATGGCTGTTTACGTATTGCTGCATTAATGCCCGAAGCAGCGCATAGTTATTCTTGGATTATTATTATCCTTGCTACCATTGCCATTATCTACGGAGCATTTGCTACGATGATGCAAACCGATTTAAAATACATCAACGCTTATTCATCCATCAGCCACTGTGGATTTGTAATATTAGGAATTGGCATGCTTAACAAAACATCTATCAACGGCGCGGTGATACAAATGGTTTCACATGGGTTAATGACCGCCTTATTCTTCGCCGCCATTGGAATGATTTATACGCGAACACATACCAGGATGGTTGCGCAGTTAGGTGGCTTACTAAAGGCCATGCCGTTTATATCTACTGTGTTTGTCATTGCTGGTTTATGTTCATTAGGACTACCTGGATTTAGCGGATTCGTCGCTGAGATGACGGTGTTTATGGGATCTTGGGCCAATCCAAACGGGTACTATCGTTTAGCCACTGTCCTTTCTGCTGCCTCTATTGTAGTTACAGCAGTATATATTTTACGTGCAACAGGTAAAACCATTATGGGGCCAATCAGTAGCGAACACGCAATTTTATCAGATGCAAATTGGAATGAGAAACTAGCAGCAGGATTATTAATAACTGGAATTTTAATCATCGGAATAGCGCCATTTTTAATCAACCAATTAATTATGCCAAGTACCGATGTTTTAATGTTACAGATTGAAAAAGCCATTACCCTTAAATAACTCGAACGATGTTAAATAATATTTTTTTATTACTTAGGCAGGAGTTGATTTTATGCTTCCTGATTTTTTTATTACTCTTTATTAAATTAGGGAAAGAGCGCAGCAATGAAAGCCTACTCAACTTAATAAATGTATTACTATTTGTTAATCTAGCTGCTGGCTTATATGGCATGGGCCAAGGTGAATTATTTAGTAGCATGTTTAGCACCAACCCATTAATTGTTTTAGAGAAAAATATATTAAACCTAGCAATTTGGATCATCTCCATGCAATCCTACGCTTGGCTAAAGGACCACAAACAAGTGGCAGAGTTTTATTTACTACTATTCACTTCCTTATTAGGGATGTTCTTTATGATTTCAAGTGGCAACTTATTAATGTTCTATTTAGGATTAGAAATGTCGACTATCCCATTAGCGGCAGCTGCCAACTTTGATTTAACTAAAAGGAAATCATCCGAAGCTGCAATGAAATTGATTTTATCATCCGCTTTTTCTTCAGGTATCTTATTAATGGGTATCTCCTTTTTATACGGGACAAGTGGCACATTAAGCTTTAGTGTTCTTACCGCACATTTAAGTAATAATCCATTACAAATATTTGCATTCATCTTATTAGTATCCGGTTTTGCATTTAAAATTTCTGCAGTTCCTTTTCATTTATGGACAGCGGATGTATATGAAGTATCCCCGGTAGCGGTAACGTCCTTTTTATCAGTCATTTCAAAAGCGGCAGTGTTATTTACTTTCACTTCCATACTTTATAAAGTATTTAATCCAATCGCCTCAACCTGGTATGCAGTTTTAGTAGTGCTTTCGGTTGCCACCATATTAATCGGAAATCTATTCGCCTTAAGACAAGACAATTTTAAAAGGTTCTTAGCCTTTTCATCCATAGCCCAAGTAGGATTTATATTAATTGGCATTTCAGGGAGCTCCCAACAAGGATCTGCATCGTTAGTATACTTTATCTTAATCTATGTATTCTCTAACCTTGCCGCATTTGGCGTAGTATCGGTGGTGAGTGCATTAACTGGAAAGGAAAAAATTTCGGACTTTAAAGGATTTTACAAAACGAACCCTTTTCTTTCCTGGGTAATTACCATCGCCTTGTTCTCTTTAGCTGGTGTGCCACCAACAGCAGGATTTTTTGGTAAATTGTTTTTACTGATGGCTGGGGCTGCAAAAGGAAATTACGGACTCATTACATTTGCCGCATTGAATATGGTTATTTCATTTTACTATTATTTAAGAGTAGTGAAAGCCATCTTCATGGACGAAAATGATCAACCTATTCCAAAATTAGCACTACCTCGTATTTCAAAAATAGCAATGTACATCTGTCTTGTGGGTATCCTTGTTACAGGCTTAGTAAGCTGTATCTATGATTACATTTATTCATTCAGTATTGGATTATAAAAAAATTGTTTGTTATGGCTATTAATAAGAATCATGAATTTGAAGATTTAGACGGAATTAAATGTTCTGTTGTTGAAAAAAATGCAAGCCCTGAACGTCTGCAGTTTTTAAAAGCGCTTCTTGAATTGAATCACTATACGGTTGTGGTAACAGGAAGTCCTGCACCAAAAGCTGCTCCTGCTCCCGTACCAGTTTCAACTCCATTAGCGGAGGGAGGGGAGGCATCAACAAGTCCAATGAATCCAACTCCTGCCGAACCTGAGGTACCACCAGCACCCACTACTTTTACAATTGGTGTAACAGACCTTACTTTTAATGCAACCAACGCTGTATTTGGACGACTTTTAAAAACAGCTGATGGTCATATCGTTACACTCGCTTACTGGCAACAAAAGGAGTTGACCTCTGATGATACCGTTCCCTATTTTGACCATGGTTAGAGCTAACCGATATCCTTACTGAGACTGATATTAATCATGTTTTGATTTTTTTGATTGGGCTAATTTGGCTACTTAAACAACAAATTAGTCTAGTATGGAAAGCGTTGTAACCAATCTAAAAACAACCGAAACACTTGCAAAGGGGAAACCCATATTTACTGTCATGGACGGCAATGAAGCAGCTGTTCACATTGCTTATAAAACAAGTGAGGTATGTGCCATTTACCCAATCACTCCTTCGTCTACCATGGGCGAATTTGCTGAGGAATGGAGTAGCGATAATAAAGTAAACATTTACGGAGAAATACCAAAGATTATTGAAATGCAAAGTGAGGCGGGCGCTGCTGGTGCAATTCACGGGGCTTTACAAGGTGGTGCACTAGCTTCCACATTTACTTGTTCCCAGGGCTTATTGTTGATGATTCCAAATATGTACAAGATTGCAGGGGAACTAACCCCCACTGTATTTCATATAGCTGCAAGAGCATTGGCAACACATGCGTTATCTATTTTTGGAGACCACAGTGATGTGATGGCAGTGAGAGCTACTGGATTTGCAATGTTATTTGGCAATAATGCACAGGAAGCACATGATATGGCAATGATCGCTACTGCAGCAAGTTTAAAATCAAGCATCCCTTTTCTCAATATTTTTGATGGCTTTAGAACATCACATGAAATAAACGAAGTAAACGTACTACCTGATTATATTATTAAAGAAATGATTGACGAAAAGGAAGTAGCACGTCATAGACAACGTTCTTTAAATCCTGAAAATCCGTTTATAAGAGGAACTGCACAAAATGCAGACGTTTATTTTCAAAGTAGAGAAGCTTGTAATGAATACCATTGGAAAGTGCCTGAAATTGTAGAGGCAACCATGAAACAATTTGAAACTTTGACCGGTCGTGCTTATAAATTATTTGAATATTATGGTCACGCACAAGCAGAGCGAATTATAATTATTATGGGTTCTGGCTCAGGAACAGTTAAGGAAACAGTAGACTACTTAAACAAAAATGGAGAAAAAACAGGCTTCCTTTGTGTGCACTTATACCGTCCATTTTCAGTGAGCCATTTTATTAAAGCGATTCCTACGAGTGTACAAAAAATTGCCGTATTAGATAGATGTAAAGAAACAGGCGCTATCGGGGAACCGTTATTTATGGATGTAATTAATGCACTGCATGCGCAATGGGAAGGCACAATGCCAAAAGTAATTGGAGGCAGATATGGTTTAGCATCCAAGGAATTTAACCCAGCAATGGTAAAAGGTATTTTTGAAGAATTAAGCAAGACGAAACCTAAGAATGGATTTACCATTGGAATCAATGATGACATTACCCACACAAGCTTGAGTTACGACAAAAAGTTTAGTTTAGAAGATCAACATTTATTCCGTGGCTTGTTCTTTGGATTAGGTGCAGACGGAACAGTAAGTGCTAATAAAAATACCATCAAGATTATTGGAGATGTAACGGACAATCATGTACAGGCTTATTTTGTATATGATTCAAAAAAATCAGGCTCTTTGACCGTTTCACATTTACGCTTTAGTGATCATCCGATTCATTCAACCTACTTGATTAATTCAGCCAATTTTGTGGCTTGTCATCATTTTCATTATTTAGAAACTTATGACATTTTAAAAGATGTACAACATGGTGCAACCTTCTTACTAAATGCACCTTATAGCAATGAGGAAGTATGGCAACATATTCCGCATACGATTCAAGAAGAAATCGTAGAGAAACAATTAAAACTCTATGTAATCAATGCATCTAAGGTGGCCAAAGAAACAGGTATGGGTTCTCGTATTAATTCTATTTTACAAACATGCTTCTTTGCAATTTCTAATATCATGCCAAAAGAAGATGCAATTACAGCTATTAAAAATGCGGTGAAAAAAACATACGGTAAAAAAGGAGAGGCAGTGGTTAAAAAGAATTTTGATGCCATCGATAAAACTTTAGAAAATTTATCTTTATTAGATTATAGCGGATTTTTGATTGGAACAAAGGAAATCACTCCAGCAGTTTCCGCAAATGCACCCGACTTTGTTAAAAATGTATTAGCGAAAATCATTGCTGGCGAGGGAGATGAATTACCAGTAAGTGCGTTCCCTACAGACGGAACCTACCCTTCTGCAACTACAAAATATGAGAAGCGAAACATTGCAGAACAGGTTCCTGTATGGGATCCAAGCTTATGTTCACAATGCGGAAAGTGTTTCTTTGTTTGTCCTCATGCAGCCATTAGACCTAAAGTGTATGATGCAAGCCAATTGGATAAAGCACCTGATTTTTTCAAACACGTTGCCCCAATCGGAAAAGAATTTATGAAGGATAGCGAAGCCTATACTTTACAAGTTGCGGTAGAAGATTGTACCGGTTGTAATTTATGTGTGGAAGTTTGTCCAATTGAAAGTAAAACAGAACTGGGTCATAAAGCAATCAATATGCAAGATGTGATTCCTTTAAAAGAAACGGAGAAAAAGAACTGGGACTTCTTCCTGTCATTGCCAGATATTGACAGGACAAGAGTTGCTAAAACAACTGTAAAAGGCTCTCAATTTTTAGAACCCTTGTTTGAGTTTTCTGGAGCATGCAGTGGTTGTGGAGAAACCCCCTATTTAAAATTACTGACTCAGTTATTTGGAGATAGAATGATTGTAGCAAATGCAACAGGATGTTCTTCCATCTTTGGAGGAAACTTACCTACTACACCATGGAGCATGAATGCCGAAGGAAATGGCCCAGCATGGGCAAACTCATTATTTGAGGACAATGCTGAATTTGGATTAGGTATTAAATTAGCAACAGACATGAAGCGTCAATATGCAACTTCATTATTAAAAACTATTAGAGAAGATATTGGTACTGAATTAACAGATGCCATTCTGAATAACAACGAGGAGGATGAGGCTGCAATAATCAAGCAACGCTTAGCGGTGAATCAAGTAAAAAATAAATTGAAAGATATCAGCAACCCTGCTGCTGGTTTATTAAGTCAGGTAGCTGGATTCTTGGAGAAAAAATCAATGTGGATTGTGGGTGGAGATGGTTGGGCTTATGATATTGGCTTTAGTGGATTAGACCATGTACTGTCAACTGGAGAGAATGTAAATATTTTAGTATTAGATACTGAAGTATATTCAAATACAGGTGGGCAAAAGTCAAAATCCTCTCCAATTGGCGCAAGTGCCAAGTTCTCTATAAAAGGAAAAACAACAGGCAAGAAAGATTTAGCAATGCAGGCAATGGCACATGGAAACGCCTATGTCGCAGAAATAGCAATGGGCGCGAATGATGTACATGCATTAAAAACTATCCTTGAAGCAGAAGCCTACCCAGGACCTTCAATCATCATCGCCTATAGCCATTGTATCGCACACGGTTATGATATGTGCCATGGATTAGACCAACAGGCTTTAGCTGTTAAAACAGGTTATTGGCCATTATTCCGTTTTAATCCAATGAACGAAAAAGGAAAACGATTTATGCTAGATAGCAAGGACCCAACATTACCAATGGAGGATTTCTTATACAATGAAAATCGTTTTGCTACGATTAAAAATAACTACCCCGACAAAGCACATGATTTCCTAAATCAAGCCAATGATGGAATGCATACAAGATTAGAAAAACTACTTACTTTTAAAAATTTATAATTTGACTTATTTGTATATAAATTGTAATTACTGTTTTGTCTGAATGAACACAAAGAAGCCCTCTCAAATACGAAAGGGCTTCCTTTTTAATATTGATAAAGTAATTATTGAGGCAAGGAGAATGTGATTGATTCTTTGTTAACTTTTACTAAAACTTTCCTAGTCATATTAATTCGATACAATTGTTTACCCCAAATACCCATAATGCGTTCATCGTCCAATGGTTTTTCGGCAATTGATATATCTAGTGATTTAAAATCATAAGTCATCCTTAAAGACAATTGATTATTCGCATCAAAAAAACCAATTAAACCTGGTGATAAAACCTGAGGCTTTGCATAACTTAATAAGTGGATGGTAGTAGTATCCTTTACATTCAATAATTGATAGCTGTCTGTTACTTTAAATTCAGATTTCTTATGATCTAAAACAAAGTCTCGGACATAGCTAATCACTTCGGCCTCTTTTGGATAGGCATTTTCAATATGCATTGAAAGCATTGTTTTATCAGACTGTTCCTTATATTGAACATTCGTTGCTTTAAAACTAAGCCCTTCTTTTTGCATGACTCCATTGATTGTGGGTGTATTATGCCATTGTGATTGCATATTCCATAACTCGTAACGCTTATTACTAAAGGTTTGACTTGTATAACTACCCACACCCGCATCTACAATCACCGGCAACCCATTTGCATATAAAATAAAATTACCTACATCATTGTGGTTATGACTTTCTCCGTTATTGCCTCCCTGCATCGCAATAAAAAGTCCTTTTGTAGTAGCACTATTCGATCTTGCAGCCAACACTTGTCTATTGGGCAACCAAGAAACTAATGGCAGTGGCGCTATAGGGCTTGCCGTTGTTAAACTATGAAAAATAGAAGCCGTTTCGAGAAAATCAAACACATTATCATTATCAATTTTGCCTTTTTTTAATGAAAATAGATAGGTTGAGAATTGAGTTAAAGTAGTATCCTTAAATATTTCACCAAAACTATAAACAGATGCTGGGTCAGGAATTAATTTCCCAAATGCATCCGCGAAATTTACAAAATTATTATCTGCGATATGGACTTTAACTATGTAACTACCCATATTATGGATTACGTTTTCATTTTCCCAATTTGTTTGATGATTGGTAAACTCATTCATTAAATGAATAAACCGAATGAGCTTCCCACCTGCTTCACCCCAATAGGAAGGCCCCTCGTCGCATCCCCC
>CALPKD020000021.1 GCA_943324055.2 Chitinophaga pinensis | reverse complement strand
TTGCTTCTGCATTGACCTTATTAGGATTACAAGATGGAGTAGATTATCAGGAAGGTATCAGTTACTTGAACTTAGCTGCTTTCATTATTCAACAAAGTGCATCAGCTAAAGAAGACTTGGAACAATTATGGAGCAGAATTTTGTTTAATATTTTAGTTTCAAATACAGATGATCATTTACGCAATCATGGATTTGTATTAACTAATCAAGGTTGGAGATTATCGCCAGCGTATGACATGAATCCGAATGAGACAGGCAACGGCTTAACCCTGAATATTTCAGAAAATAGCAATGCACAAGACATTTCAGTCGTAATGTCTACTGCTAGCTATTATCAATTAAAAACCGATAAAGCCAATGCCATTTTAAAATCCATGATACAAGAAATTGCAAATTGGCGTGTTATTGCAAAGAAATTCGGAATCAGTAACAGCGAAATTGAATTAACAAAGCGCGCGTTTCAATTGGTATCAAAATGATATACTGGGGATAATTTAAGTGTATTTTTCAATCAACAGCCTTTACTCCAGATTTTTTATAATAATTTACCCTTGAAAACCAGTTTGACGCTTATTTAAAACTATTATAACTGTGTGATAATAGGGTGGGTAACTTTTTAATCCTTTAAGCATCCTATCGGTACCACCCATATTCCATCTTTGCGTCGGTATGCATTTTGTCCCCCAGTGATAATCATCAGAAAAGCTGCCTTTCCCATTTTTTCTTCATTAATTTTTTCTTTGAGAGACAACAAGTTTTTAGCAGCTTCCTCAATTTCTTTATTTCCTAGTTTTACTTCAATAGCAGCCCATCGGCCATCATGGAGTCGAACAATTAAATCAGCTTCTAATCCACTTTTATCTCGATAATGAAATACATCACCATCATAAGCTTGTGCATAAATTCGAATATCACGTGTGCACAATGATTCAAATAAAAAACCAAAATATGCGAAGTCGGTTAGAACACCTTCTGGATTTAAACGCATAACAGCCGTTGCTATAGAGGGGTCTACAAAATGTCTTTTTTCAGTGGTTCTAATTGCGCTCTTTGAACGTAATGATGGCGCCCATGCTAGCAAGTCTTCTACCACAAAAATTCTCCGCAGAGCGTTGATATAAGTATTAATTGTTTTATCTGAGATACTTATGTCGGTTGCTTCAATATCTTCTTTTAAAGTTTTATAAGTAGCCGTAGTTGCAATATTACGCGCCAATGAACGAAGCAACAATCGAACTCTTTCAGGATTTTTTTCTACTCCATCCACCCGGGACACATCCTGATTAATAATAGCTTCAACATAATCCATTGCCATCCGTAAACTAGGTAAACCTTTAAGATCAATACTTGCTGGCCATCCACCACGGCATAAAACGTATGCTATTTTTTCAATAGTTAATTCTGATATAGCTCCATCATCTACTTGATTCCCTTCAAACAATGCGCGTAAAGAAATTTGACCGCTTGACTCTCTGGATTCGTATAAGCTCATTGGTCGCATCTTTAACCGAGCTATACGACCTGTTCCAGTATGGGCTGTTTCATTTTCGGGAGGAACTGCGGAGCCTGTTAAAATAAATTGTCCTCTTTCTGTTCTTTGATCTACTTGAAATCTAACTGCATCCCATAAAGTTGGCGCAACCTGCCATTCATCTATAAGCCTTGGTGTTGCACCTTTAAGAAGTAAAGAAGGTTTTGTGTCAGCCATTGCATGATAAGAACTAGCATTGTCAGGGTCTTGCATAAATACCATACTTTCAGCAGCATTACTTGCGGTGCTAGTTTTTCCACACCATTTCGCACCTTCTATAAGTACCGCACCCGATGATTGGAGTGCTAGCTTTAATTCAGCATCGCATAGCCTTGATAGATAGGTTTTTTTTCTCATTTTTGCTAATTTTACTGAGTAAATGTAAGCATAATTACCGACTTTGGCACTATTTTACTTCCGACTTTGGCGCTATTTTACTTCCGACTTTGGCGTTATTTTTCTTCTATGCTATAGTTTAATCAACCATCCAATATATTTATTTGCTAATATTAGCAGGATATTATAAATTTGGTACGGCAAGATATTATAATTTAGGTACAACACGATATTATAATTTTGCTACAACAAGAATTTATAATATTTAAAATATTTGTATGGCAACCCCATCTGAAAAACTTGCAGCATCCCTTGAGATTTTGAAAGCCCTACAAGACAAAGGCAAGATAGCTATAAAACGTAGTGAGTTAACCAGAACGCATAAGGATCGGCTTTTGAAGAATGGGTTCATCAGTGAAGTATATTCCGGGTGGTTCATTATTTCATCTCCAGAAAATAAACACGGGGATAGTACTTCTTGGTATAGTTCTTATTGGAAGTTTTGTGCGCAGTATTTGAATTATAAATACAAGAATCAGTGGTGTATGTCAGCCGAACAGTCTTTAATGATTCATGCTGGCAATTGGACAGTACCCAAACAATTAATTATAAAATCACCTAAGGCAAATAACTTCAAAACAGATTTACCCTTTGATACTTCTTTATTCCATATGAAGTCTAAATTACCACTTAAGTCTGAAGTGGAAGTATTGGATGGTTTAAACGTTTTGAGTTTGTCGAGTGCTTTAGTAAATGCATCTTCAAATACCTATTTACAAAATGCGACTGATATGCGTACAGCATTATCGCTAGTAAAAACATCTGCTGATATCTTAAGTATTTTATTATCTGGTGGGCAATCAATTATTGCCGGTAGGCTTGCCGGCGCTTTCAGAAATATTAAAAAAGATAAAATTGCCGATGACATTATTAAAACAATGCAGGGTGTTGGTTACGATGTTCGTGAGTTAGATCCATTTAATGATCATTTAAATATTTCATTTTCTTCAAAAGATGCATCGCCTTATGCCAATCGCATAAAAATAATGTGGTCGGATTTTAGAAAAGTGATTCTTGAAAAATTTCCTGCTGCTCCAGGTATGCCAAAAAATACAGAGAAATTTATTAGTAGCGTTAAAGAGATTTATGTAACAGATGCCTACCACTCCTTATCAATTGAGCGATATCAAGTAACACCGGAGTTAATTGATCGTGTTAGAAACGGAAGTTGGAATGCAAAAGATAATGATGGGGATAGTAAACAAAGAGATGCAATGGCAGCTAAAGGTTATTGGGATGCATTTCAAATGGTAGAAAAAAGTATCCGTAAGGTATTAACTGGAGACAATGCCGGTGAAGTATTAGATAATGACCATGGAGATTGGTATCGTGCATTATTTGGTCCAAGCGTTGTTTCGGGTTTATTAAAGCCAGCCGATTTAGCTGGGTACAGAAATCACCAAGTGTATATTACGAACTCAATGCATGTTCCATTAAATAGTGAAGCTGTTAGAGATGCCATGCCTGTGTTAATGGAATTATTAGCAGAGGAAAGTGAAGCATCAGTGAGGGCTGTTTTAGGACATTTTATTTTTGTATTTATTCATCCTTATATGGATGGCAATGGTAGAATGGGAAGATTCATTATGAATTTAATGCTTGCATCTGGAGGATATCCATGGACCGTGATACCGGTACAACAAAGAAGTAAGTATATGAAATCATTAGAGGAGGCAAGTGTGAATTTAAATATTTTACCTTTTGTAGAATTCTTAAGTCATTTGGTGAATGAAAGCATGCAAGGAAAACCAGTTGCTAGTATTTAATTTTTTTTTGAGTAAATGATACAACGCGCACGGCCTTATAAATAATTGATATCCAATGGGTTATAACGAAAGTAGGTCTTGGTCCACAGTAATCCTATTGAATTTAATTTGACAATGACGTAGTAAAATTTATTTTAGAGGCAACACTAAACTTTAATTTGTACACAAATATTTCATAATTCATTGAACCTTAAATTATTATAAACATATTATATCAACAAGTGTAATCTTTTGTACCTTCAATTTTTAATGCAATTATCTTTAATGAATGGGAAATATATCAAGTAAACTACAAGCCTTAATCAAAAATTGGTCCAATAAATCAAGTGAAGAAAAAAGGAGAGCAATTTTATTAAAGTTAAAAAGTGTTTCTCTAATTCCGTTCATTTTTGGAAGGGCTACTTTTTTAAAAATTTACTTTAATTATTTGCCGGATGCCTACACGCATTTTAATGCTTACCCTGAATTCAAAAGCATCTTTAAAAAATTTATAAAATTTAATAAGCTAAATAATGCTGGTGATATTGTTCGTTTGTGGAGTTTTATACTGAATATTAAGCAAATACTGCATGAGAATATTGAGGGTGATTTTGCTGAACTAGGCGTTTGGAGAGGCAATACTGCTGCAGTATTAGCACATTACGCCGCCTTAGACAACCGAAAAGTATACTTATTTGACACATACGAAGGCTTTAGCAATAAGGACCTCAGCGGTATTGATGCGGATAAGCAAATGGAATTTAATGATACGTCTATTTCAATGGTGAAGGGTGTTATTGGTGAAGCAAGTGCTTGCTGTGATTTTGTAAAAGGCTATTTCCCAGATTCCCTTACTGATTTACATAAAACAATTAGATATTCGGTAGTGAGTTTAGATTGTGATTTATATGAACCAATGAAAGAGGGCCTTAACTTTTTTTATCCTTTAATGTCTCAAGGTGCAATTTTTTTATTACACGACTATTCAAGTTTGTATTGGGAAGGTGCCAAAAAAGCAATTGATGATTTTTGCATACAAAATAATGAATACGTCATTTTGATGCCAGATAAGTCAGGGAGTGCTTTTATCAGAAAATCCAAAAGGTAAATAATTACTTTAATGCAGTATTTATACTGAACCAATCCATCATTTTTTTCGATTAGGTTTGTTTAAACCTCATAGGATGAATTATTCATTTTCCTTTTGTGATTTTTAACGTTTATTATGTTTCCATCCATATTGTTATGTACTTTTTATATAGCCTAGCAACCGAGGTTCCCCTTTTTAATATCATCCGATTCATTAATATACTATCTTACATCTAATACTCCTTAGCATTACAATGGGCCCCCACGAAAGAGACATATTTATAGCATTTAGCTCCGTTTTTGGATTTGTAGCATTTATTATTGTATTTTTTTTCATCAATACCTATAAGCAACAGCGCAAATTTAAAGCCCTTCAAAAGGAAAAACTCAATGCCGAAATTGATGCGGACAACGAACAACGTGGCCTCATTGCTACCGAACTGCACAATGATATTGGCCCCTATTTATCCAGTATAAAGATGCGTTTACAATTAATTGATTCCCCTGCTGTTGATGAACTAGAAGCCTGCAAGGCGGCCCTTGATAAATGTGTGAACCAAGTACGGGAGATGGCGAGGCAAATTGCCCCATTGAGTGTGTTTAATATCAGTTTTCAGGAGGCGATTGCCCAGTACATTGACGAAGTAAACATAAAAAAGGACCTAGTCATTGCATATACCGAAAAGGAGGAGCTTGTATTAACCCCCGATCAAAATAGCCAGTTATACCGTATCATTCAGGAAGTGATTCAAAACACCATTAAGCATGCTAAAGCCACTACCTTATTAATTGAGATTGCGAAAGAGGGGAGCAGCATGTTGATTCGGACTTCCGACGATGGTATCGGATATGATTTTTCAACCATTCGCGCTCAAAAAAAACTAGGCCTTGGGTTGTTAGGGATTCACAGTAGGATTGAATACCTAAATGGCAGTTTAAATGTGTCCGATGATTTGTCCAAGGGCACTAAGTATAATATGCGCATCCCAATTATAACAACATGAGCACCCTCAATCAAATAAATAAAATTACCATTGTCATTGCCGACGACCATACTTTTTTTAGAGAAGGATTGGTGAAGGTGTTAAATAGCAATGACAAATTTGTGTTACTTGGTGAAGCGAGTAATGGCCAAGAATTGGTTGCCCTTGCAGTGGAGCATGCCCCTGATTTATTAATTGTGGATATTGGTATGCCAATTGTAAATGGCATTGATGCGGTCACCGAAATAAATCATTTAGGAATTGGCTGCAAAGTAATTGCATTGTCCATGCATACAGAGGACAGTATTTTGTTAAAGATGCTAGATGCGGGTGCGATGAGTGTGTTAGATAAAAATACTTCAAGGGATGAATTGTTCGAAGCCATTGATACCGTTGTGTTACAGGACAGGCTCTATTTTCCTGCTGCCACCAATGCAAAGATGTTGTCCCTTTTACAATATGTTGGAAAAAAATCAGATCAGGAATCGTCTACCATTTTTAGTGAACGTGAATTAGATGTGATCCGTTTGGTTTGTGCCGATTTTTCGAACAAGGAAATTGCAGATCAATTAAGCTTAAGTATTCGTACAGTGGAATCACATCGTGCAAGAATCATGAATCGCATGTTTGTAAAAAGTGTTGCGGGCTTAGTTGCATTTGCGTACTCACATGGAATTATTTCGATAGATAAATAGATAATCATCTAATTTTTTTGAATTAGTTCAATTTACTCAATTGTTTTTTGCAAATTCAGTATATATACTGAACGCAATGGCAAACATTTTTTATATTTTTAGGTTGACTTAGAAAGGTTACGAATCTGCTTAAGTTAATGAACCATCTTGGTAAACACTGTTTGGGGGAGCAGTGTTTTATTAAGGTGGTTTTTTTTTGCTATTTTTGCAATCTATTATGAATAAAGCCCCCCTTTTCATCTTGCTATTTTTAATGGCCTTTTTATGTGCATCCACTGGGTTCGCGCAAAATAGTAAAGCGACCAAGCAGGTAGCTGCTTTAATGGGCAATGTGCAGGATGCGGTTTCGGGGAAGCCGGTTGTGGGAGCCCGCATTTCATTAAGCCTTAAGCCAGATAGCATTTTGGCAAATACGACTAAGCCCCAGCCTAGGCTTTACCTTTCCGATAAAAATGGCAGCTTTAATTTTGATCAAATCCCGTTTGGGTATTATCTATTAAATATTCAGTCCCTGGGCTATGCGCATTATACCCTAGATAGTATTTGGTTGCGCGCCGAAAAAGACGAACTAGTCCTAAACGACATTCTATTAAAGGATTCGTCCAGCACTCTTGCCGAAGTAATTGTGTATGCCGATAAAAAATTGATCGAGGACAAGGACGGCGTACTTACTTATAATGTAAGTGAGAGCCCTATTAGTAATGGGTCCAATGCCTCGGACATTTTAAAAAATATGCCGCTGATTAATGCCAACCCTGATGGTACATTATCGGTTAAGGGCAAAACACCTTTAATCCTGATTGACGAAAAACCGACCAACTTAAATGCACAGCAGCTGGCCGATTTATTAGAAAGCCTTCCAGCTAATGTGATTGAAAAAGTAGAACTGATGCAAACCCCGCCTCCCGAATATGCTACCTACGACGGGTCGGTGATTAATATTGTAAGTAAAAAAGACCGTATTGGTTTTTCACAACGCTATGCGATTAGCGGCGGCACCAAGGGAGAAACTTCCTTGTCGTCCAATGTGAATTATAAATCGCCTAAGTTTTCGTTTGCGAGTAATATTGGCGTGGGCAGTTCGCGCTCCTTTGGCAACTCTTGGTCGCACCGCCAAAATACCTATACCGATTCGGTGAATTATTTTTACAACCAAAGTGATTACCTCAATAAAAACTGGCATCCTAATATGCGCTTGCAGGCCGACTATGATTTTGACAAGCGCCACACGGTGGGTGTAGTGTACCAAGGCAATACCAACTACTTGGACAATACCAGCAATACCATGTACACCAACTTGGATAGTGCGTTTAGGGTTTGGAAGGCGAGTAGCCGCACCGTGGATTACACCGGCACCTCTTATAGTCATGGCCTTACTGGGTCCTATGTTTGGAAGGGGACCAATGCAGGGGAGAAATTACAAGTGTACACGGGCCTGAACTTTGGCAAGAATCAAAATGGGAAAGACTTTTTTCAACAATTTTTATTGCAAGATTTTATGCCGAGTGGGGTAGATTCTTCGCAAAACCAACTATCCGATAACTTTAGCACTTCCTATTATTTACGCGTGAACTATGCAAAGCCTTTGACCGCATCGGGTAAAAAGATTTTTACCACAGGCATTTCCTTCACCGAAAATGATGAGCATAATATTGTTAACTATAATTTGTTTAACAAAGCTGATTCGGTTTTTTATCAGAACAACCTATGGAGTAATGATTTTTTCTTTTACCAAGGCATCGCTACTGCTAGGGCAGGGGGCGTGTTTATTTTAGAAAAAGGGTGGCGCATTAATATTGGTGCACAGGCCGAATTCACCAACGATGTTTTTAAATTTATCAAGGGCAATGCAGTTAATGCCAACAATCAATACTGGCGTGTTTTACCGAATGCAACTTTTCGGAAGGAATTTAGTTCCAAATTAAATATGTCTTTTACCATTAAGCAATCTATCCGTAGGCCTAGTATTAGAGAGCTTAACCCGAGCACCGATTTCTCTGACCCTTATAATATTCGTTTTGGGAACCCTTACTTAAAACCGGCGCTTACCAATAACCTTGATTTTAGTGTGAGCTTTGCAACCAAGGGTATGAACTTAAATGCAGGCGGTGGGTATAGTAAAGTGAAAGATGTTTTTAGTTCGGTGCGAACCTTGGTGTCGGCAGGTAAAACACAAACCACGTATTTGAATATCTCTGACCAAGACGAATTTCATGTAAGTGTTTGGAGTGGCATTACGGTGACGCGTAAATTGAAACTAAATGTGAGCACAGGTTTAAATGTAAATAGATACAGTGCCATGGATAAGCTTTTGTATAAGTACCGGGATGGTAGTTCCTACTATGTGGGATTAAACTATAGCTACATGCCTAATAACCTGACCACTTTTGAGGCGAGCAATAAGTACAATAATGTTTCCAATCCGCAGGGTAAGGCGCATAGCAATATTAGTATGACCCTTAGCGCGCAGCGCAAGTTATTTAATAAAAGAGTGGTGCTTAGTTTTGCAGCAGTGGACCCATTGGGCTTAACAAAATACACGGGCCTCACCGAGGGTAAAAATTTTATTGTGAATAGTTATAGCGTAAGCAATACTAAAAACTTTCGCCTTACCATTAGCTACCAACTAAACAAGTCCTACATCAATAAAAAGCAAGGCAACCAAAAGGAATTGGACAAGCTTAAAGCAATCCCAATAGCGCCTTAGTTAGTTACGATTGACTCGCCCCCTCTATTCCACTCCCTAATTACTTAGCCATTTTTTTAGTAGCACCCTCCTAAAAGCGACTCGGCCCTTTTAAATCTCGTTAAAAAATTCAAACAAGGAGGTTTCGGTTGCTAAGTTTAATTTTTTGCGCAATCGGTACCTACTCAGCTCAATGCCACGCATAGATATATTCATGAGCTGTGCAATTTCCTTGGTGGATAAATTAAGCCTTAAAAAAGTACATAGTTTTAATTCGTTGGCAGTAAGCTTTGGATATTTTTCCTTTAGCTTTTCAGTAAATGAATTATGTGCTTTGTCAAAATGGTAGGTAAAGCTTTCCCAGTCCTTGTCCATTTTTTCAGCATCGTTCAATACCTTAATCATCTTTTTTAATTCATCAGTAGCTTCGGCATTGTCTAATTCCTTCATCATTTTGGACATATGCATTTTTAAGTTGGACAACAACTCGCCCTTTTGCACTAAGTGCATCGTAAAGTTGATGAGCTCTGTATTTTTTGAACTAATTTCTAGTTGTAAATTTTCGTTGCGTATTTCGGTCAATTTATTATTGGCCTTGTCAATTTCTAGTTGCTTTAAATAGTTTAATTTTTCTTGCTCCTCCTGTAGGCGGATCCTTTGTAAATCGAACTTTTTATTTTGCCATAAAATTAATCCGTACACCAACATCATTAATAGGACAAAGTATAATAAGTAAGCCCACTGTGATAAGTACCAGGGGGGCATTACTTTAAAGGTATAGCTGTCCACCACCGATTCACCGCCTAAATTGTTGCGTACTTTAATCTCAAACGTATAAGTACCCGGCGGCAGATTGGTATATTCCTTTTCGGTTTTATGACTCCATGCAGACCAATTATTATTTGAACCCACCATCCTGTAACTATACTCTAAGTTTTTTTGCAATCCAAATAAGGTAGTTGAATATTCAAAATGGATGGTCTGCCAATTTTTATGAATCTGCGGTATTTTACTTTTGTCCTGTACCTGTTTTTCGTTTACATTATTAAAGTAGCCCCCAAATAGTAAACTGTCTCGTTCCCCTGTAATGCGCACTTCTCTTATATGTACTTGTAAATCGTAATTGTTTTTTTTATATTTTTTATAATTC
>CALPKD020000020.1 GCA_943324055.2 Chitinophaga pinensis | reverse complement strand
TCAGGACATTCAGTCAATTGACGTATTGAAAGATGCCGCTGCAACTGCTATTTATGGTGCGCGTGGTGCAAATGGTGTAATTGTAATTACTACTAAAGGAGGCAGAAAAGGTAAAATGCAAATTAGTTACAATGCTTTTGTAGGTGTGAAGGAATTGGCTAAAAAGTTGAATGTAATGTCTCCCTACCAATATGTGGTTTACCAATCAGAGCGTGCTAGAGGTTCTTCTTCAGATAGTATCACTTTTGCAAAAAACTTTGGTACTACATTTGATACCCTTGTAAACTATCAAATGCTTTCTCCTTTGGATTGGCAAGGTGAAGTATTTGGGAACGCTGGTGTGACAAGAACACAAAATATTTCTGCAATGGGCGGAACTGATAAATTAACTTATAATCTTGGTTATACATTGAATGATGATAAAGCAGTGGTTTTGAATTCAAAGTTCAAAAGACAATTAGCTATTTTAAAATTAGATTACCAAGCAACTAAAAAACTAAAATTTGGTTTGAGTAGCAGATACTCAACTCAAGATGTATATGGTGCAGGAGTTTCTGACGAAAAAGGATCTTCTTATAACCGTTTACGTAATGCTGTTAAATACAGACCTTTCTTATCTGCTAATCAGGAAGTAGACGATGCGGATCTGTTGGCGGATCAAGCGGTAGGAAATGGTTTAAACTTGGTAAATCCAATTGCGTTATCAAATGCGGAATACCGTAAAAAGTCAACAACTGCTTATAACGTAACATTAAGCGCTTCTTATCAAATCGCGAAGAACTTGTCGTTCAAGTCAACATTTGGATATGATTACAGCAAATTTGCAGACAGGAAATTTAGTGACTCCATAACTCCCTACTCAATCATATCAGGTTCAAAAAAACCAATCACAAGCATAGATTCAACCGATCGTCGAACTTTAACAAATTCAAACGTGTTAACTTATTCAGTAAAGAATTTCAAGACCATTCATGATTTTGATTTCTTGATTGGTGAAGAAACCTATGAGTTAAATACAAAGTCAAGTAGTGCTTTGTACAGATTGTTGCCAAACAATATTTCAATTAACGATGCATTTGCGCAAGTATCTCCTGGTACGGCTGCCGCGGGTTATCCTAAATTAAGTGAATCTAAGTATACCAACTTATCCTTCTTTGGTCGTATCAATTATGGCTTGATGGATAAATATTTATTGTCTGTGAATGTAAGAGCCGACGGTGCTTCTAAATTTGCTCCAGATAAGCGTTGGGGTTACTTCCCTGCAGGATCCCTTGCATGGAGAGTGAAAAGTGAGAAATTTATGCAAAATGTGAATTTTATTAGTGACTTAAAAGTACGTCTTGGATATGGAGTAGTAGGTAATAACAGAATCAATGATTATTTATACTTAACTACTTTTAAAAATGACGCGAGTTATTATTATGGAATGGGAGGCCAGATGGTATCAGCTTATTCTTCAGCAGGCTTAGTAAATCCTAATCTACAATGGGAGTCGACTGAAAATAAAAACTTAGGTATTGATATCAGTTTTGCAAAACGTTTTGATTTATCGGTAGACGTGTATAATAACGCTTCAAAAAATTTATTATTGAACGTTCCAGTGCCATCTACTTTTGGATATGCAACACAATTGCAAAATATTGGTAAGACTACCAACAAAGGAATCGAATTACAATTAAATGCAGCAATCGTTCGCGGTAGCAAGTTTAACTGGAATGCGAGTTTCAATATTTCGCACAATGTGAATAAGGTGGTTGAATTGGGTGTGAATCAAAAAAGCTTTTTTCCTTCAGCTAGTTGGGGTGTGTCAGGACAACCTGCAGATTATATTACTAAAATCGGAGAACCAGTGGGTTCAATGTATGGTTTAGTTACTGATGGTTTTTATAAAGTGAGTGATTTTAATTATGACGCTGCTACCAGTATTTATACTTTAAAAACCGGGGTCGTTTCAAATGCTGGAATTATTGGAACAGTACAACCAGGTTCAATTAAATTTAAGGATTTAAACTTCGATGGTCTTGTGGACATCAATAATGATCGTAAAATTATAGGTAATCCTAACCCTGTTTTCACAGGAGGATTAAACCAACAGTTTAGTTATGGAAATTGGGATATGAGTTTATTCTTAAACTTCTCTTATGGCAATGATATTTATAATGCCAATAAGATTGAGTTTACGAATGGTTATTCTAACAACTCTAATATGCTAGATGTAATGAACGGAAGATGGAAAACAATTAGCGCAACCGGCGCAACAGTTCAATGGGTAAATAGCGCATCTAAAGTAGTGGGTATTGCACCTGCTCAGTTAGAGGCATTGAATGCGAACGCATCTATTTGGATGCCGTTGAAAGGTACCTTTGGATTCTATCCTCATTCATGGGCAATCGAAGATGGATCATTTATTAGAATTAATAACTTAACACTTGGTTATACAGTAAGTCAAAAAAGTTTAGCTAAATTAAAAATCAGCAAATTGAGATTTTACTTTACTGGTAACAACTTAGCAGTATTTACTAAATACACAGGATATGATCCTGAAGTAAGTGTTGCAGGTAGTCCATTAACACCAGGCTTAGATTATTCAGCTTATCCAAAAAGCAGAGGATTTATTTTCGGTATTAATGCAACTTTTTAATTGAATACGTTTAAAAATATTTATATGAGTAACAAATCATTTTCAAAAAATGTAATATACCTGACAACAGCAGTTTTGTTGTTCACGGGTTGTACAAAATTTCTCGATCAAAAGCCAATTACCGAAGTAAGTACGGAGATGGCATTTAGTGATGTAACAAGTGCAACAAAATCAGTTGCAGCAGCATACAGCCGTTTAGTGGGTGACCAAGGTTATGGTATCCGTGTAAGCCTATATTATACAGTGGATAATGACGAAATGCAAGGACCTACCAGTACAAACGATGATGACCGTAGAGGTCTTGCGCGATATACTGCAACTGCGGGTAATTTGCAAATCACTTCCCCGTTTAACCAGATGTTCGCTGGAATTGAATTTGCCAATATTTGTATTGACAACATTCCTAAGATGTCAAAATACACCACTGGAACTGAAAACGAAAAAAAGCAATTGCAACGTTTGTATGGCGAAGCTTTAACGTTAAGAGCTCAGTTTTATTTGGAAGCAATTCGTAACTGGGGTGATTTGCCAGCGCATTTTACATCTGCCGCGAATCAAGTGGGTATGAATCCGTTCCCTCCAAAAATGAGTCGTGATTCAATTTACGATCATCTATTAGACGATTTAAAAACTGCAAGTACATTAGTTCCTTGGAGAAACGATTTAGCAGCTATCGGGGATGTAAATAATGAAAGAATTACAAAGGGTACCGTGAAAGGCTTACGTGCTAGAATCGCTTTATTCAGAGCAGGCTATGCATTACGCAGTACTGCTACAATGGTGCAAGGTTCAAACCCTGCTATTTACTATCAAATCGCAAAAGACGAGTGTAATGATATTATCAATTCAGGTCAACATAAATTAAATCCAAGTTATAAAGCATTGTGGAAGGATCAAGTAGGTGCAAGAACAAGTGCAGATCCGGATGGTGAATTGATGTTCCAAGCAAGCGCATATGGACAATCTGGTGTTGCAGACACTAAACTGGGTTACTATAATGGACCTAAAGTTGGATCTTTTGGAAACACTTCTATAAATGTGTTGCCAACTTACTTTTATGCATTTGATTCAACAGATACTAGAAGGGATGTTACTTGTGCTGCATACAATATTAATGCAGACGGTATCACAAAAATAGGTCAACCTATCACTTTGATTAATGATGGGAAATATAGAAGGGATTGGGTTTCAAATCCAGTAATATCTCCAACTAATGCAATTCAATACTTTAGTCTAAAATGGCAGATTTTGAGATACTCCGACGTCTTATTAATGTATGCCGAAGCAGAAAACGAATTAAATGGCCCAACAGTTGCTGCATACAATGCAATTAACCAAGTACGTCGTCGTGGATTTGGTAAAACAATTACCACCGCTGATGTTACTATTGATTTACCTGCAGGCTTATCAAAATCTACTTTCTTTGACGCCTTAGTAAAAGAGCGTTCTTTAGAATTAGGTGGAGAGGGTGTACGTAAGTACGATCTAATCCGTTGGAATTTGTTGGCAAGTAAAATTGCGACTGCAAAAGTTGAACTTTTAAATATGTCAAATAGAGTTGGCGCTTATGCAAATTTGCCAATTGCAATGTATTATAAAACAACTTCTACTGCAGATGATGTTACAGTGTGGAGTAATTCGTTTTATAAAACTGCTCCTACTGCTACACCTACTGGTACTACAAAAGTTGCTTGGATTACTACTGCAATTGCAACTGCTGGAACTACCTCTCCATTAGGAAGATTCGCAACAGGATTTACTACTGGAAAATCCGAGTTACTGCCTTTGCCTCAACCAATCATTGACGCAAATCCTAGTCTCAAACAAAATCCTGGTTATTAAAATATTAAATAAGGCTGCTCTCGCAGCCTTATTTTTTTCAACCTATCTTATGAATAAAAAATTATCTTTTTTATTCATTGCAATCTTTACGATCGCAATGAATTTTACACAAGCACAGTCCATTGCATTTCCAGGAGCAGAAGGTTTTGGTAAATATACAACTGGCGGTCGCGGCGGAATAGTATTACTTGTAACGAATTTAAATGACGCTGGCCCGGGAAGTTTTAGGGAAGCAGCTGAAAAAAAAGTAAAACGTACTATTGTGTTTCAAGTAGCAGGCACCATACATCTACAAACCAAATTATCAATCGGGCCTAATGCAACCATAGCAGGGCAAACAGCCCCAGGCGATGGTATTTGTTTTGCAGACCAATCAGTAGGTTTTGGTGGCGACAATATCATCGTCCGTTATCTTCGATTTCGTTTAGGAGATAAGTTCCAACGACTTGGCGGTATGGTGGATGGTAATGGTGGGGATGATGCATTTGGTGGAAATAAAAGGAAAAATATAATTATTGATCATTGCAGTATGAGCTGGAGCAATGACGAAGTGTTTTCGATCTATGGAGGAGATAGCACCACATTGCAATGGAACCTAATTTCAGAACCACTCAATTATTCCTATCATTTTGAAACGGGGGACAAGGATTATGAAAAACATGGCTACGGTGGTATTTGGGGCGGGAAGCATTTAAGTGCACATCATAATTTATTTGCGCATTGTATAAGTAGAAACCCACGCTTTAATGGCGCGCGTTTAGGCGCAGATGAGGAATTTGTTGATTTCCGTAACAATGTTATTTATAACTGGCAGCACAATAGTGTTTATGGCGGGGAAGAGGGGAAGTACAATATGGTAAACAACTATTACCGTCCAGGTCCTGAAACAAGTCCCAATGTAAATGCGAGAATCGTAAACCCTACCAAGAATGAAAAACAAGGGTATGGCAAATTTTATGTGGCGGGTAATTTAGTGGATGGTGCACCAGCAGTGACAAAAGATAATTTACTAGGTGTTCATATGGACGAAAAGGCTTCTAGCCAAGATAAATTAAACGCGATGGTAGCGCAACCCTATAATACGGTTGCTATTCCCGATCAATCTGCAGCTATGGCTTTTGTTGAGATATTGGATAAAGTGGGCGCTTCTTATAAAAGGGATACCTTGGATCAACGTATTATTCAAGATGTGATGCAACGTAAAGGAAAAGTGATTGATGTGCAAGGTGGCTATTCACATGGGATTGACTTTGAAAAAACAGTAACTGCTTGGCCTTTTTTAAAAATGGGGGTAGTTGAATTAGATACAGATAAGGATGGTATGCCAGATGCATGGGAAAAACAACATGGTTTAAACCCTGCTCAAAAGGAAGATGGAAATTTATACACGCTGTCCAATCTGTATACTAATTTAGAAGTATATATGAATAGCTTGATTCATTAATTAATCCTCATTATTGCTTAAATTGAACCTATGAAAAAACAATTATTGCTTGTGGCTTGTATTGTTGCATTAATCGCAGCTATACCAGATAAAAAAAGAACCATATGGTTGTGTGGAGATAGTACCATCGCAATTAAAGAAACGAAGACTTATCCTGAAACAGGATGGGGCATGCCATTTGTATATTTTTTGGATTCAGCAGTAGAAGTTAAAAACTTGGCAAAAAATGGCCGAAGTACAAAAACATTTATAAGTGAAAACTTATGGCAACAAGTGGTGGATGGCGCTAAAGAAGGCGACTATGTATTTATCCAATTTGGACATAATGATGAGTCTCCTGAAAAAGTGGAGCGGTATGCTAGCCCTGAAGTATTTAAAGCAAATTTGGTGAAATTCGTAACGGAGTCTCGCGCCAAAAAAGCAATCCCTGTATTATTAACGCCTGTTTCAAGACGCAAATTTGATACCGCTGGCACAGCATTAGAAACGCATCGTGCGTATTCATCTTATGTGAAAGAGGTTGCAGCACAAGAGCAGGTGTTGTTTATTGATTTAGATACTAAAAGCCGTGAATTGTATCAAAAATTTGGTAAAGAAAATTCAACTTGGTTATTTATGCAACTAAAGCCAGGGGAACATCCAAATTATCCAGATGGCCGAATCGATAATACCCATTTTACCGAATTAGGCGCGCGATTAGTTGCTCAGATTGTATTACAGGAGTTTAAAAAATTGAATACCGACTTAAATCAAAATATTCGCGGTGCGAAAAAATAAAAACTGCATGAAAAAAAAGTTATTTGTTATTTGCTCCCTACTACTTTCATTTGCAAGTATTGGTCAACAAAAAAAAGAATTATTTGATTATGTTATTTCAAAGGAAGCGAGTGCTAAGTATCATTCTATACAAGATGTATTGAATGTCATTCCTTCAGGAAACGAAAAGCTAGTTAGGGTCTATATCAAAAAAGGTGTTTATAATGAAGTATTAGTAGTGGATGCAAGTAAAAATAATATTACCCTCATTGGTGAAGACGCGACCAATACCATTATCAATTTCAATAATCACTCAGGGGTAAAAGCAGTGAATGGAGATACCTTAAATACTTGGACCTGTGCAACTACCTTTGTTTACGGAAATGATTTTCAGGCACAAAACCTAACTTTTAGCAATCAGGCAGGATTTACTGCGGGGCAAGCAGTTGCATTGCGCGTTGAAGGCAATCGAGCTTCCTTTTTTAATTGCAAAATGATCGGATTTCAAGATGTATTGTTTTTAAGTGGAAACGGAGTAAAGCATTACTTTGAAAATTGTTACATTGAAGGCACGACTGATTTTATTTTTGGTGCCGCTACTGCCATTTTTAAAAACTGCCAAATCCATAGCAAGAAAAATTCACATGTTACAGCTGCATCGACCAATAGTATTATTCCATTTGGGTTTGTTTTTATGAATTGCAAATTAACAGCCGATTCTGCCTTGAATAAGGTTTCACTTGGACGGCCATGGAGCCCAACTGCTAGTGTGACTTATTTAAACTGTTGGTTGGATAAACATATTTTAAGTGAAGGATGGAATAACTGGAAAAATCCTGCAAACGAATTAACTGCTCGTTTTAGCGAATACAATAGCAGCGGGCCAGGCGCGAATGCATCTGCGCGCGTTGTTTGGAGTAAGCAATTAACCGAAGCACAAGCTGCTAATTTTACCCTTCAAAAAATATTTGGCACATGGAATCCATTAAAAAAATAAGGAACAAAATTTTGGGCTGCATTTGTTTTTTGTCCATTCAGTTTTTAGGGACTGCGCAGGTGTCAAAAAATATACCTGCTAATTTTTACACCAACCCAATCCTACATGCGGATTATAGTGATCCAGATGCAATACGTGTCGGGGATTATTATTACATGATTGCTTCTAGCTTTAATCACGTACCAGGCTTACCTATATTGGCATCTACGAATTTAGTAGATTGGCAATTGATTGGGCATGCTTTAAATACGCAAACGCCTACCGCGCATTTTGAAAAAGTGCAACATGGAGGAGGCGTATGGGCGCCAAGTATTCGGTTTCATAATAATGAATTTTATATCTATTACCCGGATCCTGATTTTGGAATCTATTTAACCAAATCAAAAAATATTTCAGGTCCTTGGTCAACTCCTGAATTAGTTGCTGAAGGGAAAGGATTGATTGACCCTTGTCCATTATGGGATGACAACGGGAAAGTATACCTGGTGCATGCATTTGCTGGAAGTAGAGCAGGTATAAAAAGTTTGCTTGCTATTAAGGAGTTGAATGCGACTGGAACTAAGGCTATTCGAAAAAGTGAACTGGTATATGATGGTCATGGAATAGATCCGACTATCGAAGGACCTAAATTTTACAAGCGAGGTGATTGGTATTATATATTTGCTCCTGCCGGCGGAGTGTCTACAGGATGGCAAACGGTGCTAAGATCAAAAAAAGTGTATGGTCCCTATGAACGAAAAGTAGTCATGGATCAAGGAAGTAGTAAAACCAATGGTCCACATCAAGGTGCTTGGGTTTCGACACCTTTGGGGGAAGACTGGTTCATACATTTTCAAGACAAGGATGCCTACGGTCGAATTGTGCATTTACAACCTATGCATTGGAATGCAAACTGGCCTGTGATTGGATTGGATACAGATGGTGACGGAAAGGGAGAACCGGTTGCGATGTTCAAAAGACCTAATATCTTGAATCGTCAGCCCGCTTTACCAACATTAGATACGAGTTTAGAATGGCAGTGGCAAGCAAATCCGCAAAGTAATTGGACCTATCATTTAGGTAAGGAAAAACGGTTTTATGCAATTCCTAAAACCGACACTACTTTAAATTATTGGACCACCCCTTCCTTGTATTTGCAAAAAATACCTGCCGAAAATTTTACAACGATAGCTGAAATTACTTTTAATGCTGAACAAGTTGGCGAGCGTGCTGGCTTTATGGTATTTGGGATGGATTACGCAGCAATTGTACTAGAAAAAACAATAAGTGGGCTTCAAGTGAAATACCTAGAATGTAAGCAAGCGGATAAAAATAAACCCGAACAAGTACAAACCATTTCCAACTATACTTCAAAACATATTTTTCTAAAACTAGCCGTGAACGAGGGTGCCATTTGTACATTTAGTTTTAGTGCCGATGGCGTTAATTATAGTGCTCCAACAAAACAGTTTGTGGCGAAGCCAGGAAAGTGGGTAGGCGCTAAAATGGGTATTTTCTGCGCTGCCGAAAAATCAACCAATGATGCTGGATATTTAATCGTAAATTCATTTACTACAAAAAAATAATAAGATGAAAAATATTTTAATTGCATTTGTATTTTTACTTGCTTCAGTAAAGGGAATGGCTATACAGTCGGATTCCACAGCAGTCGCCGCAGCGGTTCAGTCGCTGACTAGTGCAATGATTAGTGGAGACCGTGCTGCATTAGAATCAATCGCATCTAATAAACTGAGCTATGGCCATTCAGGTGGACATGTGGAGGGCAAGGCAGAATTTGTAGAAAAGATAGCCAGTGGAAAGTCGGATTTTGTTACCATCGATATCACGGAGCAATCTATTGTAATGGCAGGAAAGGTTGCAGTGGTAAGACATAACTTAAGTGCAACAACGAATGATGGTGGCAAGCCAGGCATTGTACATTTAAAAGTAATGTTGGTTTTTCAAAACGGGAAAGGGGGATGGAAATTATTGGCTAGACAAGCGGTAAAAACAGCCTAAGCTTAGCTTTGTTTTTTCGCAGACGACTCTCGTTGAAACAATTCAGTGGGCAAAATTACTTTTTCAAAATTTGTGATTGGCTTTTTACTTTCAATCATTTTAATTAAAAGGGTAGCAGCGATGCGTCCCATTTCGTCAGCCGGTTGGCTTACAATTGAAAGAGAAGGTGTAAGTAATTCAGTAAGGTCCAGATTGCTAAATCCAATTAAGCCTAGTTTAGTTGGAATCTCAATTTTAGAACGCTTGCAATGACGCATAACATTGGTTGTAATTTTGTCCGAACAAGCTAAAATAGCATCAGGCTTATTTTTCAATTTCATTAATTGCAACATGGCATCTTCTACTTCCTCATATATCAATCCACTATGTGCGCAATAAGTGATAAGGGACTCATCCACCTTCATGCCATTTTCTTGTAGTGCATTTCTATATCCATCCACGCGTTCTTGTGTAATGGATAAAAAAGCGGAACTCGCTATACAAGCAATTTTTTTGTAACCATTTTTTATCAGGTGTGTTGTAGCATCGTATGCCCCTTTGTAATTGTCTACCATTACTTTGTGCATATTCAAATGATCCACCACTCGGTCAAAACTGACCATCGGCATCCCTCTTAGGTACAAATCGTTTATGGTAGAAAAATCGGAAGTGCCTGCAGATACCGAAATTAATATTCCATCCACACTTCGGGAAGCCAAATATTGAAGGGC
>CALPKD020000019.1 GCA_943324055.2 Chitinophaga pinensis | reverse complement strand
GAATAAAGAATCTTTTGCATTCACATTCACTAATATCGCGATTGCGTTGTAGGCAAGTATGCCAAAAGTAGGCGTAAAATCAAGTTGTTTTTTAAAGGCGGCTTCTTCTCTTTTATCCAAGCCTCTAGTGACAATAATCATTCTAGTACTGTCCTCTGCTAAGTCCTTGAAGCAATCAATTTCAGATTTATAATGAGGGATAATATGTGCGTTCGGGTAACTTGAAGCAAATACCTTCAACTCCTCCTCTATAAAGGGTTTAAAGCTTTCCTCTACCGAAATATGAATCGTTCCTTCAGAAATTGTATCTTGATTTATGTTTCCTTTTTTTTCATTACAGGCGCCTAAAAAGGAGCATAAAATAATACCTAATATGAAGTGTCGCATAGTGAAAGATTTATTGTGAAAATTGTAAATCAACTAGTCTGTTTGTTTGATTCCTCTATATAATCTAAAGCCACCATAAGCAATACACATAAATCCAAAAATCATTCTAAATTCAGTGTCGATATTCAAAACGCGATCATAGTTAAACCATTTGGCGCCAAGCATTAGAATGCCACTTCCCAATATGAGCGCAGCCATTGTGATATCCTTAATACTTTTAAAAAGTCGGTACCCTTTTTCCGACTTTTGTCTTTCGTTCATAAATTCTTCCATTTTCACTAGGTTTAAGGGCCCAATTTAAACAATTATATAGGATGAATTTAAAAATTTATCTTTACAACCTAAATACAAAGCATGAGCAAACCTTCTCTACCACAAGGCACTAGAGATTTTAATGCAGCTACGGTTCAAAAGCGTCATTATATTTTCCAAACAATAAAGGATGTATTCCAAGCCTATGGCTTCACTCCACTAGAAACACCTGCAATGGAAAACCTTGAAACATTAATGGGAAAGTATGGTGAAGAAGGAGATAAATTAATATTTAAAATACTAAATAACGGCCTTGATAACCCTCAAAAAAGAGCTCAAATTGACGAAGGAATCGAGAAAGTGCTATCTGGAAAAAACAGCACTGTTATTTCGGAACGTGCTTTACGCTATGATTTGACGATTCCTTTTGCTAGATATGTAGCAATGAATCATGGTAGCCTTACGTTTCCCTACAAACGCTATCAAATACAACCAGTTTGGCGTGCAGACCGTCCTCAAAAAGGAAGGTACCGTGAATTTTATCAATGCGACGCTGATATTGTAGGAAGTGATAGCTTATTAAATGAAGTGGATTTGCTTGCAATTTATGTAACTGCATTTGCACATTTAAAACTTCCCGTAGAAATAAAAATAAATAACAGAAAAATTTTATTGGGGCTTGCCCAAGTTTGTGGTGGTGAAGAAAAATTAATTGATTTAACTATTGCAATTGATAAATTAGATAAAATTGGCTGGGACAAAGTTAAAGAGGAGCTACAAGGAAAAGGATTCACCAATACACAGCAAGATTTAGTCCAACAATATTTAAATATTGAGGGGACGAATGCAGAAAAAATAAAACAACTTGCAAACTTATTAGGAGACAATGAAAACGGACAAAAGGGAATCGAAGAATTGAACTATGTATTGACTTACCATCAGCACACAGGAATGGATAAGCAATTGGTAGCTGATTTTACTTTAGCAAGAGGATTGAATTATTACACCGGATTAATATTTGAAGTAAAAGCAGCAGATGCACAGATGGGAAGTATTGGTGGAGGCGGGCGCTATAATGATTTAACAAGTTTATTTGGTGTGCCTAATATACCTGGCGTTGGCATTAGCTTTGGCGTGGATCGTATCTATGACGTATTAGAAGAAAAACAATTGTTCCCAGCATCAATAGAACAAACAACTCAAGTATTATTTTTTAATTTAGGAGAAGCAGAAGCGATTGTAGCATATCAACAAATGATGGTATTGAGGGACAAAAAAATTGCTTGTGAAATTTACCCAGAGAAAAGTAAATTTGACAAGCAATTCAAGTATGCCGAAAAAAAGGGAATCCCTAATATAATCATTATTGGAACAGACGAACTTGCAAAAAAAGAATGCACTATTAAGCAGCTTTTAATAAGCAAACAAACCGTTGTACCTTTTTCTAAAATTGCGGATTTCGAATTTTAAAAAAAAAAATCCAACTACTATTTAACTTTGTCCGCCCAAATTTTACTGTAAAAATCATCCTCTTTGATTGCAAATGTAGCAGTCATCTTTTTACCGATTAATTCCATACCCATTGCAAAAATGGAAACCGATTCAATTGACTTATCGGCAGCACGTCTGAAAATTACATTGGCATCATATGCCGCAAGGTAAAACGTATCCATGCCCCTTTTTTCTAATTGAAAAGTACCCAACGAAGAACTTCCAACAAGGACGCTATCTTGCGCTGTCAAGTCGATTTCGGCTACTGGACTCTCTACAGCGAAGGTATATTTCCCGATATAGTCCTTTAATGGACTTGTTTGAGCGTTTACGCTCGCAATTACGCCAATACTAACTAAAGCCAAAAGAACAATTTTTTTCATATGTTTTGATTTTAAAACGGATTGAATATAGAAACATTTAACTGGTTCACAAAAAGAAATAAATGTATCCAAATCCGATCAAGTATCTTTGCATTATGGAGAAGACTAGACCTAATATAAGACACGTAGAAGTCGCTGAAATTGAGCGCTTTATAGGCAAACTAGGGGAAAAACCCTTTCGTGTAAAGCAGATTGTTGAATGGTTATGGCAAAAACATGCGCATAGCTTTGACGAAATGACAAATTTGAGCAAAGAATTACGCAAACAACTTGAAGAAACCTTCTTGTTTCCTGCCTTAAAAATAAATACCACCCAGTTAAGTGAAGATGGTACCTTAAAAACACGTTTCCAGACCTATGATGACCATATGGTAGAAGGGGTATTAATTCCAACTACTTTACGCAAAACTGCTTGTGTTTCCTCTCAAATTGGATGTAGCTTAAGCTGTAAATTTTGTGCGACTGGCACCATGGAGCGTAAGAGAAACTTAACCTTTGATGAGATTTACGACCAAGTAGTGTACATATTACAACAAAGTGAGAGTACTTATGACAAGCACTTAAGCAATATTGTATTTATGGGAATGGGTGAACCGTTAATGAACTACCATAATGTACTAAAGGCGATTGAGCGAATTACCTCGCCGGATGGTTTAGGAATGAGTGCAAAACGAATCACTGTGTCTACGGCTGGATTGGTTAAACAAATCAGACAACTTGGGGACGACAACGTTAAATTTAAGTTAGCTATTTCATTACACGCACCGAACGATAAAAAGCGAAATGAAATTATGCCAATCAATGAAAGCAATAATATCAAGTCACTTATTGAAGCGTTGAATTATTTTTACAAAAAGACGGGTACTGAAATATCCTTTGAGTATATCTTGTTCAGAGACTTTAATGACTCCGAAAAAGATGCAGAGGAATTAACAAAGATATACAGACAAGTCCCAGCGGATTTGATTAATGTGATTGAATATAACTCAGTTGATAATTTTGGTTTTGACAAGCCTGACGAAGATGGATTTGAAAAATTTGTTGAAATATTACAAAAAAACAGAGTCAACGTAAGAGTACGCCGAAGTCGTGGAAAAGATATAGATGCGGCTTGTGGACAGTTAGCAAATAAAGGCAATTAATAATTAAGCATCGAAATGAATAATAAAAGATCTGATAATTTTGACAAGTTCTCCAATAAGAAAAAAGGGAGTGCTGTTAAAGAAGAATATCGCCAGGAGAAGAAAAAAGCGAAAGTAGAATCAAGGGCTGCTGGAGAAGCTGCACGCCAAAGAAAAAAAGATAAAGAAAGAGGCATCATCGTTGAACCAGTAGGCAATAACAAAAGAGGTAGTTTTTCAAAAAAAGAAACAGTGAGTGCCCCTCCAACTTATTTAATGCCATTAAGAGCAAAGGAATACCCATCAAAAGCAACAGAGCAAGCCGAAAAAGCTGCAAAATATGGAGCTGACAAAAGAACAGCTGGCCCTAGAACTATTGCAGGTAAAAAAGTGAGGACTCCAGAATCAATGGATCGCGCTGATGTTAAAAGAACAGCGAGTATTGGTAAAGTAACTGCAAATACAGAGGCCCCACATGATCAAATGCCTTTGAATAAATTTATTGCGCATTCAGGTATATCTGGACGTAGAGAAGCAGCTGAATTAGTAAAGGCGGGTCATGTAACAGTGAATGGTGATACTATTTTAGAACCAGGATATAAAGTTCAATACAAGGACGTGGTTCGATTAAAGGGAAAGGTTTTACAATTACAAGTAACCCCTGTTTATATATTATTGAATAAGCCTAAAGACTATATCTGTACTGCAAGTGACCCAGAAGGACGCAAAACGGTTATGGATATTATTAAAAATGCGACCACTCAAAGAATGTTTCCTGTGGGTCGATTAGACAGAAACACAACGGGTGTTTTGATTTTAACCAATGATGGTGACCTTGCACAAAAGTTAACCCATCCTTCCTACGAGATTAAAAAAATATACGAAGTAACCTTAGACAAACCTGTAACCAAAGCAGATTTAGAAGCAATTGCTGCGGGCATGGAATTAGAGGATGGCTTTATTGCTGCAGATGCAGTAAGTTATTTGTCTAATACTTCTAAAAATATAGTGGGCATTGAAATTCATAGTGGAAGGAATAGAATTGTAAGAAGAATATTTGAACACTTAGGATATGATGTTAGACATTTGGACCGCGTGATGTTTGCAAATCTTACAAAGAAAAATGTAGATAGAGGCAAGTGGCGTTTCCTAGCTGAAAAGGAAGTAAGACTATTGAAATTCATGAACAAATCTTTTACCAGAAAGTCAGCACAGTAAAACGTAATTAAGGGATGTTAGATATAATATTTGAAGACGATGATTTGATTGTACTTAATAAACCAGCTGGTTTGTTAAGTATCCCTGATCGATTTGGAAAAACAAATTCAGTAAAGTCCCTTTTAATTGAAAAATTTGGAAATATTTTTACAGTGCACCGCTTGGATCAGTTCACGAGTGGCCTAATCCTATTTGCAAAACACGCTGCTGCACACAAAGCATTAAGTGAATTATTTGAAGGCCGAACAATTGTTAAAAAATATGTTGGATTAGTATTAGGTAAGCCCGAAGCTTCCGGTACTGTGAATCAACCGATCATGGAACATCCTGTAAAAAAGGGTTTAATGATTGCACATGCAAAAGGAAAAGAAGCCCTTACCACTTATGAAGTAATTAAATACTACAAACAATACGCTTGGGTATCCTTTCAAATCCATACAGGAAGAACGCACCAAATTAGAGTACATGCAAAACAAATTGGGCATCCCCTTGTAGCAGACGAGGTTTATGGAGACGGAGAGAAACTAATGTTGTCCAATATTAAAAAGAAGAATTTTAAATTAAGCAAATCCGAAGACGAGGAGCGCCCATTAATGGCTAGACAAGCCTTACATGCGCATACCATTGCGTTTGAATACAATGGCAAGGCGCTCCAATTTGAAGCGCCTGTACCAAAAGATATTGCTGCTTGTTTAAAGCAGTTAGATAAATGGAATAGCTAAATTTATTTATTTGGCTGAGGTGTGTAACGTAAATAAGGTTTCACGATTCTTACTCCTTTTGGAAATTTTTCTGCAGCGTCCTCTGTTTTCACATTAAGTCCTATAATTACATCCTCTCCCTCTTTCCAATCAGCTGGTGTAGCAACACTATATTTTGCTGCTAGTTGCAAGGAGTCAATCACTCTCAATACTTCAACAAAATTTCGGCCAGTTGAAGCTGGATAAGTAAGTGTTAATTTAATTTTCTTATCTGGACCTATTATGAAAAGTGATCTAACTGTAAAAGTTTCAGAAGCTTTTGGATGAATCATTCCATATGCATGTGCAATGGTTTTATCCTCGTCTGCAATAATTGGAAACTCCACTTTTACTTGTTGCGTTTCATTAATGTCATTAATCCAACTTAAATGATTTTCAACGTCGTCCACGCTTAACGCCAATACTTTTACATCACGTTTTGCAAATTCAGCATGTAAACCAGCTGTGCGTCCCAATTCGGTGGTGCAAACAGGTGTGTAATCCGCGGGGTGCGAGAATAAAACACCCCAACTATCTCCTAAATATTCGTGCAAATTAATTTCTCCAATGCTTGTTTTGGCTTTAAAATCGGGAGCGATATCGCCTAATTGTAAACTCATATACTTTTGTTTTTATTTTGATAGGGCTAAGGTACACATATTTCCTACTAATTTAGTAGACTTATCCAAAAGTATTTTATTTGTGCTGTTTACGACCAATTTTATTCTTCTGTTATATTTTCGGTATATAATTCCAGGAGCCCGTCGGGAAGCTCCACTGTAACGGTCTTGTTTGCATGATTCACCCCCTTTAAACTTTCCTCATGTAATGGAATATATGCCTCTTGACCTTGGTATAAAACGGTTACTAATAATTGATGAGGTTGTTCAATCACCTCTTGAATCAAGCCAATATCTTTTCCATGCTCTTGAACCATATAGCCCAATAAAGCCAAGGGAGAATTTTTCTCCACTAATTTTTGAAAGTCAGCTTGGGGTAGCCATACTTTTTTGCCTACTAAAAAATTAGCCGCTTCTCTGGAATGCACTCCTTCAATTTGCAAATGAGTGAGCGTGTCGGTTTTAGCACTAGCCGATTCTAAAAAATAGGGAATAAAGCTAGCTGCATTTTTTTCGACAAAAATGGCAACTACTCCTTTAAAATGCACTTGTTGTCCTAATGCATGTTCTAAAATAACTTGGCCGCTAATCCCATGCGGTGCTACTAATTTTCCGATGTGAATGAAATCGCTCATACGCAAACTTAAAGCATTTGAAATGGCGCTCAAAAAAAACCCCCGATTCTGCAAAAGCAAAACCAGGGGTAATTCTTAAAGCTAATTAAAATATTATTCAGCTGGAGTTTCAGCAGCTTCAGCAGGTGCTTCTGCAACTGGTGCTTCTGCAACTGGTGCTTCAGCAGCTTGTTCAGCAACTTCAGCAGCCTCTTCAGCAGCAATTTCTGCTTCTGTAATAATTGGTTCAGCCACTTTCTTTACAACAGGCACATACACATTTTTAGCAGCTTGTGCTTTTTTGTGATCTGCAGTCTTAGAAGCGATTGATGTTTCATGCTCAGCATACCAAGTTTGGAACTTAGCCATTGCAGTTGCATCATCAAATAAGCCTAATTTAACACCACGCAATAAGTGTTTCAAATAAAGAACACCTTTGAATGATAAAATTCTGCGCACTGTGTCGGTGGGTTGAGCACCTTTGTTTAACCACTCTAACGACTTTTGACGATCCAATTGGATGGTCGCAGGAACTGTTAAAGGATTGTAAGTACCGATTTTTTGGATGAATTTACCATCTCTTGGTGCACGTCCGTCAGCCACAACTATAAAATAGAAGGGTCTTTTTTTACTACCGTGACGTTGTAGTCTCATCTTTACTGCCATGTTAAATAGAAATTTAAGGGCGTTAACAAATAGGGTTAATCAGGGCAAAGGTAATAGAAACGAGTGAATTACCATAAAAAAACAATAAAATACTGAGGATCAATTAATTATCGTCTAAGTCCCGGCATTTTGCCTGCCATAGGGCCTCCCATCTGGCCGTTCATTTGTTTCATCATTTGCTTCATTTGTTCAAACTGTTTTATAAACGCATTTATTTCGCCAATGTCTTTTCCTGCGCCTTTCGCAATTCTTTGCTTCCGACTTGGTGATAATAAATCAGGATTACGTCTTTCTACGATGGTCATGGATTGTATGATTGCTTCCACTCCTTTAAATGCATCGTCTTTAATTTCCACATCTTTTAAGCTCTTACCCATTCCCGGAATCATCCCCATTAAATCCTTTAAGTTGCCCATCTTTTTGATCTGTTGTATCTGCGTTAAAAAATCTTCAAAATCAAATTGATTTTTTCTAATTTTTTTCTCTAATTTTTTTGCTTCTACTTCATCAAATTGCGCTTGTGCTTTTTCAACCAATGAAGTAATGTCTCCCATTCCTAAAATCCTTTGCGCCATTCTTTCAGGATAAAAAACATCTAAGGTTTCCATCTTTTCTCCACTGCTCATAAACTTGATTGGTTTATTTACAGTGTACTTAATAGAAAGTGCAGCACCCCCTCTGGTATCACCATCTAACTTCGTCAATACCACTCCGGTAAAGTCCAAACGATCGTTAAATGTTTTTGCAGTATTTACTGCATCCTGTCCTGTCATTGAATCTACGACGAATAGTATTTCCTGGGGTTGAACAGCAGCTTTAATATTTGCTACCTCATTCATCATTACTTCGTCTACAGCCAAACGACCCGCAGTGTCAATAATGATTACATTTTTATTATTTGCTTTTGCATATTCGATTGCATTCTTTGCGATCGAGACTGCATCTTTATTTTCTCTTTCAACAAAAATATCCACCCCGATTTGTTCAGCCAAAACGGTCAACTGATCCATTGCTGCTGGTCGGTAAATATCTGCAGCAACTAATAATGGAGATTTTTTTTGTGCTTTTAAATAGGTCGCCAACTTTCCCGAAAAAGTAGTTTTACCACTACCTTGCAAACCAGCAATTAAAATGATGGTTGGATTTTTTGAAACGTCCAAAGGAGTTGCTTCAGATCCCATTAAAGCTGTTAACTCATCTTGAACAATTTTAACCATGAGTTGACCTGGGCTAATCGCATTGATCACTTTTTCCCCAATGGCTTTTTCTTTGATGCTGTCTGTAAAGTCTTTAGCAATTTTAAAATTCACATCGGCATCTAACAACGCCTTTCGAATATCTTTTAAGGTATTCGAAACATTCAATTCATTGATACGCGCTTGACCTTTTAGGTGTTTAAACGCCGATTCTAATTTCTCGCTAAGATTACTAAACATAGTTCAACTTTAAGGGAGGCAAAGATAAGTGTTCAAGTTGAGTAGCCGATCAACAAAAAAAGTTGAAAAAAATACAGGAATATTATAATATGTCGAAAGTCATAAATTATGTCTATCTAATTGATTATCAATACAATAAATAGGAGTAGAAGTTCGTCTATGGTACACATTGCACATTCATAAGCAATTATGTATAAAAAATGTTTGGAACCTATCATTTATTTAATATTATTGCACACAAGGAGTCAATTAATTAAGAGGATTCCAATACATATGAGTAAGAAACAATTATTTACACTTGAATTTCCGGTTAGATGTTCGCCTAACATATTATATGAGTTCCTTTCAACAGCTTCTGGTTTACAGGAGTGGTTTGCGGACAGAGTAGACGAATGGGAGAATGTGTATAGCTTCTCTTGGAACGGCGGAACACCGGATAAGGCTGAAATATTAGACGAGGACGCTGATAAATTCATCCGTTTTAGATGGCTACATAGTGAAAAGAACGAATATTTTGAATTCAAAATTGAAAAATCTGAGATGTCTAATCAAACGATCTTAATAATCAAAGATTTCGCTGAAAAAAACGAAATCAAAGATCAAAGCAGACTTTGGGAATATCAGGTAAAAGAACTTTTTCATCGTATCGGTAGCTAGTACTACAAACCTTGTTCAAAAAATTAGACATACTAATTCTAAAGGCCTTTATTGGACCTTTCTTGGCCGCACTACTTATAACCACCTTTGTGCTGACCATGCAATTCTTTTGGTTATACATTGACGATTTAGTAGGAAAAGGCCTCGGTTTATTTATCATATTACAACTTATAGGACTGGTGTCAGTGAGTATTTTTACCACTGCACTCCCTTTAGCATTACTTTTTTCTTCCATCATGACATTTGGAAATTTGGGAGAAAGTTTTGAGTTGGTCGCGATCAAGGCAGCAGGAATTCCTTTGATTCGTTTTATGCGTCCCCTATTTCTTTTTGCTTTATTGTTAACAGGCATTGCTTTCTTGTTTGCGAATAACATTGTCCCCGTTACGCAGATGAAGTTGACCAACTTGAAATATGAAATCATTGTAGCCAAACCTGCAATTGATATAAAAGAGGGTGTTTTTTATGATAAAATAGATGGTTACGTTATTAAACTAGGGAAGAAAGAATCCAATGATAGTGTGATTCGGAACATTGTTATTTTTGAAAAGAAATTCAATTTGCAAGATAATATGATCATGGCTGAGTCAGGTGTGATGCGTGTTTCCGCAAACAAGAAGTTTTTAGAATTTATTATGTACAATGGCTGGAGGTATCAAGAAAGAGGGATGAGGAATACCACCAATACCGAATTCACTCGATTGTACTTTAAGGAATATAAAAAGGTTTTTGACTTGAAAAGTTTTCAAATGAATAAGTCCAATGATTTTATTTACGATCCTAAAATGTTAACCGTAAATCAGTTGAATCATGCGATTGATTCATTGCAGCATAAGGATATTTTTTATTTGAATAGGACCACTGTAGAAATTGGACCAACTATGCGTTTCT
>CALPKD020000018.1 GCA_943324055.2 Chitinophaga pinensis | reverse complement strand
ACTATCGAATTGGCTAAAAAAATGATTGAAAAATTTATGACAACTGCATTTGAAGGTGGACGTCATCAAAATCGTGTAAATAAAATTTCTTGTAATTAAACAAAACAATCACCATGAAAAAACTGATTTGGCTATTATTGCCCCTAATGAGTAGTATGGCTTTTGCACAAAAAGCAGACGATCTTACAAAATTTGGAACTGTTATCACCCAACAAGGGCTGAAAGAGAAATTGACTATTATAGCTAGCGCCGAAATGGAAGGACGCGAAACTGCTTCTCCTGGTCAAAAACGTGCAGCTGCATATATCGAATCTCAGTTTAAGAAAATGGGACTAAAGCCAGGTAACGGAACTAGCTACCAACAAACTTACCCAGTATATCAAGATGCCATTACAGATAAACAATTAGCTGTGAACGGTCGTTCATTTGAATGGGATAAGGACTATACTTTTAACCTACAATCTATTGCAAATGGCAACTTGAAATTCGCAAGTGCTGTATTTGCTGGTTACGGTATTGTTGATTCAGCAAAGGGAATAAATGACTATGAAAACTTAGATGTAAAAGGTAAGCTAGTATTCATTTTAGAAGGAAGCGCAACAGGAATGCCTGCAATGGCACCAGGTGCGAATCGCGGAATGAACATGAGCCCTGCTTCTGGCATGGCTAAAATGCGTGTAGCAATGGCAAAAGGTGCTGCGGCATTATTTGTTATCTCAGCCGATTTCCCTCGTAAAGTTGCTACTTCTGTAAAGGGCAACATGTATACTAAGCGCAATGATGCGCCTGGATTCTCAATGGTTACTGTTTCTGCTGACGTTGCATCTGCAATGATAGGAAGCACGAGCAAAATAAGCATGGCTGATTTCAAGGAAACCCCTAAGCGTGTTTATACTGCTGAAATAAACTTAGTTGCGAATAAGTCAACGGAAAATTTAGAAAGTAGCAATGTGATTGGTATATTACCAGGAACAGATAAAAAAGAAGAATATTTATTTTTAACCGGCCACTATGATCACCTTGGTAAAAAAGGAGATATCATTTGGTATGGTGCAGACGATGATGGTTCTGGTACCGTGAGTGTAATGCAAATGGCGGAAGCATTCGCAACTGCTGCTAAAAAAGGACATAGCCCTCGCAGATCTATTGTGTTCTTAATCGTAAGTGGTGAGGAAAAAGGTTTATGGGGTTCTGAGTATTACTCCGAGCATCCTATTTTCCCATTGGATAAAACAACTGCCGATTTAAATACAGACATGGTTGGACGTGTAGATACAGAACGCACTTCAGGTGATTCATTGAATTATGTATACGTAATTGGTCATGATAAATTAAGCACTGATTTGCCAATCATTAACGAAGCTGCTAATAAAGCTTCAAGTAATATGACCTTAGATTATAAATTCGACGATCCAAACGATAAGAACAGAATTTACTACCGTAGCGATCATTATAACTTTGCTAAAAAGGGAGTGCCTATTTTATTCTTCTATGATGGTATGTTACTTGCAGATTATCATAAACCAACTGACACGATTGAGAAAATCAATTTTGACTTAATGCAAAGAAGAGTATTGATGGTTTATTATACTGCATGTGAAATTGCAAATAGAGACGAGATGTTGAAAAGAGATTTGAAATTGAATATGCCAGGCCGTTAGTAATAAATGCCCTTACATTTTATGAAGGGCATTTATTACTTTCTTCCTATGATTAAATCGGCGTTCCGAACTATCGGAACGCCGATTTAATTTAATAACTCAAAACTAACTGCTAAAAGAGATTTTAGTTGAAACAAAAATCCCGAAGTTGTAACTCCGGGATTATAATAATTATGAACTGAAAACTACTGTCCTAAAATATAGGCGAAAATCAATGGAACTACAATGGTAGCATCACTTTCAACAATAAATTTAGGGGTATGTATATCTAGCTTACCCCAGGTAATTTTTTCGTTCGGTACCGCACCTGAATAAGATCCGTAAGAAGTGGTACTATCACTCACCTGGCAAAAATAGCTCCAAAATGGAACATCATGCCATTCTAAATCTTGGTACATCATAGGTACTACACAAATAGGAAAATCACCAGCGATACCGCCACCCACTTGGAAAAATCCAACGCCCTTGCCACCACTATTCGCTCTGTACCATTCTGTCAACATCACCATATATTCAATACCGTTTTTAACCGTACTTGCTTTTAATTCATTCTTGATTACATAGCTCGCAAAAATATTACCGGTAGTACTATCTTCCCAACCTGGAACTACAATTGGAATATTCTTTTTTGCAGCCGCTACAATCCAGCTATCCTTAGGATCGATCTCATAGTATTGCTCTAATTCTCCACTCAAAATAACTTGATACATAAATTCATGCGGAAAATAACGCTCGCCTTTTGCTTCCGCTTCTTTCCAGAATTTAACAATGTGCTTTTGTAATCTTCTAAAAGCTTCTTCCTCAGGGATGCAAGTATCCGTAACACGATTGTAATGATTCTCTAATAAGTCCCACTCATCCTGAGGGGTTAAATCTCTATAATTAGGCACTCTTTTATAATGGCTATGTGCCACTAAATTCATGACGTCTTCCTCAAGGTTCGCACCCGTGCAACTGATAATTGCAATTTTGTCTTGGCGGATCATTTCTGCCAAACTAATTCCTAATTCGGCGGTACTCATGGCACCCGCTAAGCTTACTAGCATCTTGCCTCCATCTAATAAATGGGTTTCGTACCCTTTTGCGGCATCCACCAAAGCTGCAGCATTAAAATGTCTATACTGATGCTCTATAAATTGAGAAATAGGTCCTTTGCTCATTTTTTCTGATTTGAAGCAAAAGTAATTTTTTTTAGGCATAAATAGTAACTTGTGGGATGAATCCGGTTTGCCGATTTAAATTTAATCAACGCCATGAAAAAGTCAACTCCCAACCTACTTATTGCCTTAATCCTATTAGCAATTCCATTTGGATATGCAGCTTATTTATACCCAAGTTTACCTGAAACCATCCCAACTCATTTTAATATAAAAGGAGAGGCCGACGGCTTTGGAGGGAAAGACAGTATTTTTCTGGGCCCAGGAATTATGGCAGCAACCGGATTATTCACTTTTTTCCTACTCTCCAATATTAAAAGTTTTGACCCTAAAAGATACCAAGCGGTAGATGATGGTATGTTTAAAAAATTAGCCCTTGGGATGGTCGCTTTTTTAAGCTTACTAGGATTAATAATTATATTTTCTTCCACCAATCATAGTGTAAATATTACCAAATTATTATTACCATTTTTAGGCTTGTGCTTTTCGGTTATGGGTTGGTATATGCCAAAGTTGCATCAAAATTATTTCGCAGGATTTAAATTACCTTGGACCTTAGAGAACGAAGACAACTGGAATGCAACACATAAAGTAGCAGGTACCGTGTGGTTATTTGGCGGATGGTTTCAAGCAATTGCTACCATTACTTTGTCTAGTAAACCAGGATTCATTTGCTTTATGATTGCTACTGCAGTAATGGTGATCCTCCCCACAGTATTTTCCTATCGCATGTTTAAAAACGGTAATCAAAAAAAGTAAGAAGGAAAAGTACTTGATAAAAAAGATAACCCTCTATAAAAATTAAAATAATCATCCGGCTAAAATTTATAAAACACAATGAGCAATAAAAATAACTTAGGGACCAAATTCATACATGCAGGTGCACATCCCGACCCAAGTACAGGCGCCATCATGACCCCTATTTACCAAACTTCTACTTATGTACAATCCGCGCCTGGCGTACATCAGGGCTATGAATATGCAAGAAGCCAAAATCCTACCCGTTTTGCATTAGAAGAAGCATTTGCGGTAATTGAAAATGGGAAATTTGGATTGGCCTTTGCAAGTGGTGTAGCTGCAACGGATGCAGTCATGCGCTTATTAGTACCAGGTGACGAAGTAATTGCTGCGCATGATATGTATGGAGGATCTTTTCGTTTGTTTTCAAAAGTGCACGAAAAAATGGGGATCAAGTTTGTGTATGTAGATACTTCTAATGCAGAAAATGTAGCCAATGCAATTAGCCCTGCAACTAAATTAATATGGGTAGAAACACCAACAAATCCATTGATGAATATTACGGATATCGAAGCAGTTGCTACTATTGGTAAAAAATATAATTGTATTGTTTGTGTTGATAACACATTTGCATCTCCTTATTTACAAAATCCATTGGATTTTGGCGCAACAATCGTAATGCATTCTGCTACTAAATATTTAGGCGGACATAGTGATGTAATCCAAGGTTGTTTGGTAATGAATGACGAAACATTAAGAGACCAATTATATTTTATTCAAAAAAGTACCGGCGCTGTTCCTGGGCCGCAGGATTGCTTTTTAGTATTAAGAGGAATCAAGACCTTACATGTAAGAATGCAAAGGCATTGTGAGAATGGAGAAAAAGTAGCCGCCTATTTACGCAATCATCCAAAAGTGTCAAGAGTATACTGGTGTGGGTTTTCAGACCATCCTAATCACGATATTGCTAAAAAACAAATGCGTGGCTTTGGTGGCATGATGAGTTTTACTTTAAAAGACGATAGTATCGCCGCAGCTACAAAAGTATTGTCAAGCACAAAAATATTCTCATTGGCAGAAAGCTTAGGCGGCGTAGAGTCGCTAATAAATCATCCAGCAAGTATGACACACGCCTCTATCCCAAGAGAACAAAGAATCGCTAATGGCTTAACGGATGGCTTAATTCGATTAAGTGTAGGCATTGAAGATGCCGAAGATATCATTGCCGATTTAGCGCAAGCGATTGGGTAAATACAATTTGCAATATTTACAAATGGATAAATAAAAAGTGAGTAACCACCAGGAATTAAAAAAAATATTAGACCAAAAAGTAAGGCAATACAATAAGTTGGATTTCATTGAAAAAGATCCAATTTGTATACCTCATCAGTTTAAAAAGCAGCAAGACATTGAGATTGCTGCTATTTTTGCCGCCATATTTGCATGGGGCAATAGGACCACCATAATCAATAAAAGCAATGAGTTATTGGAACGCATGGATCATGCACCCTATGATTTTTGCATCCACCACCAACCAAAAGATTTAAAAAAGCTACTCGATTTTGTACATCGCACTTTTAATGATACAGATGCATTATACTGCGTGGAATTTTTTAAACACCATTATGCCAAAAACGAAACCTTAGAGACGGCATTTTTTGAGAACCAATTTACCCACAAGAAAATTCATAATGTTCAATCCGCCCTTGCAAATTTTCAATCTTATTTTATGTCATTGGAAGATGCACCTAGACGAACTCAAAAGCATGTTTCAAGCCCTGCATCTGGGTCTACTTGTAAAAGGCTCAACATGTTTTTAAGATGGATGGTTCGAAAGGACAAACAAGGCGTTGACTTTGGATTATGGAATAGCATAAAGCCAGCGGATTTGATTATCCCTATTGACGTGCATGTAGCAAGGGTTTCCAGGGCCTTAGGGATCTTAAAAAGACCGCAAACGGATTGGCTTGCCGCGATGGAATTAACAGAATATTGTCGAACTTTAGATCCGAAGGATCCCGTGAAATACGACTTTGCCTTATTTAGTTTAGGGGTCATTGAAAAATTCAACTAATGGAAATAAGTTTACTCGAGTTAGAAAAACTAACCACAACACAATTAGAAGATTTTATTAATGAATGTATCAAAACTGATTTCTCTAGATTGGTACAACTACTTTACCGAATTGACGTATCGGAACAAAAATTAAAAACAATATTACAAGCTAACCCGAATGAAGATGCAGGCAAGCTGATTGCTACAGTAATATTAGAAAGGCTAGCTGCAACAAAAAAGGCGAGAGAAAGTTTTTCAAGTACTACAAAAAAAATAGAGGGGCCAACAGATACTACATTTGCAAATAGAGATGACGAAGGCGCTGAACGCTTATAAACGCACTCCTTTATAAATCTCCTTTCTGCGGACGCATTACAATGTCTTCAACCACTGCTTGTGGACTTAAATGGGCAGCAGCAAAAATCATCTTAGCGATATCATCCGCTTCCATAATACGCTCCGAATCCACTCCACTATCCTTCCAGCTATTTGTATAAGTGGCTCCAGGACAAACCGACGTCACTTTAATACCACTATCCTTTAGTTCCAATCTTAAATTTTTTGAAAAGCCCAATAAGGCAAATTTACTAATGCTGTAGGAACCCCCATGAGCATATGCGTTCAAGGAAGCGATTGAGCAAATATTAAATATATGTCCCTTTGCAACAGACAACATAGAAGGCAGTAAAGCACGTGTTGTATGATAAGCTGAATATAAATTAGCAGCCATTTGTTTTTCTAACACTTCATCTGCTTCGTCTTGAATATTCCCAGGCATAAAAAAACCTGCATTATTTACAACTATATCAGGCGTCCCTTTTTGTAAACACCAATCTGCAAATGCAATACACTCATTTTTCAAGGACAAATCCGCTATCATTGAGTGAACCACTGCTTGAGGGAACTGATGGACAAGTTGCTCCTTAGCAAGTCGCATATTTTCGGGCGTCTTACTGCATAGCATCAATGTATGACCTTCCTTTGCAAATGCTGCTGCAATTGCAAAGCCTATTCCTTGTGAAGCACCTGTAATTACAATATTCATTCTATATTCGTTTTAAGCCGATCTAATTATTACATAAAGATAGGAAGCAATGCTGTATTTTAGCAACTCATAAATAGCATACATGGCCTATAAAGATTTGTTTTTTGATTTGGATCACACCATCTGGGACTTTGAATTAAATTCAAAGGAAACGATTCGGGAATTGTACGATACCCATAAGCTAGCGGAACTTGGTATCACCGATTTTGACGCCTATTTCAAGATTTATTCAGCGCATAACCATCGTTTATGGGACCGATATACCAAAGGCTTTATAAAACAAGAGGAACTACGTTGGAAAAGAATATACCTAAGCTTACTTGATTTTAAAGTTGCCAATGAAAAATTAGCAAAAGAAATGTCTGTTCAATATTTAGATATTCTCCCCTTTAAAAAAAATCTATTCCCCTACACAATAGAGATTCTTAATTACTTAAAGGATAAGGACTATAAAATGCATTTAATTACCAACGGATTTGAGTCGGTGCAATTAAATAAAATTAAGCAATCCCAGATTGATCATTTTTTTACCGAAGTGATTACTTCCGAGGCAAGCAATAGTTTAAAACCACACGCAGGCATATTTGAATATGCCCTAAAAACAACAAATGCACAACTGGAAAATAGCATTATGATTGGTGACAATGAGGCCGCCGATATTCAAGGTGGCATTAACTTTGGCATGGATACGGTATTTGTAAACCATTTACAAGTAACTCCAAGTGTGCAAGCAACTTATACGATTACGCATTTAAAAGAATTAGAAGCCATATTGTAGGCTCCGACTAATAGGGTTATTTAACAAAAAAGCTACGATACTTCGTAGCTTTTTTAATATTAATAAGTAGTGCGATTAACACTACCAAGAAGCCAACACGGTAACACCCCCTTTTACGTGATCCCCTATTTTAGCATGAATGGTTGTGCCCACTGGTAACAATAAATCCACCCTACTTCCAAATTTAATAAAACCATATTCATCGCATTGGTTAAATTTTTGACCCACACTCGCATAATTGCAAATTCTTCTGGCCAATGCACCCGCAATCTGTTTACATAAAATAGTACCTTTTGCATTTTCTACGACAACTGACCATCTTTCATTATCTGTAGACGATTTAGGATGCCAAGCAACTAAGAACTTACCTGGGTGATATTTATTATATACAATGTTTCCAGCAATAGGCAAACGGTTCACATGCACATTGGCTGGGCTCATAAATACACTTAACTGAATTCTTCTTTCTTGGTAGTATTCGTCTGGCGTTACTTCCTCTATTACAACAACTTTCCCATCAGCAGGAGATACAATTGCATTATCGCTTATGGTTAGCTTTCTGTTTGGCATTCTAAAAAAAGAAACAATAAACAGGAAGAACCCTAATGATATTACAAACAATGCCCATGCGGCAATTGCACTAATCGGAAATAAATAAGAAAAATTGGCAATGTTCACTGCGCCAACAAATAATGCAATCAATGAAATAGTAGCGGTTCCTTCTCTATGAATAGTCATACTGTAAATTTGGTGCAAATGTAAAACATCTAAAACAGAATCTGAAGTAATAACCAAACAAAGGGGGTTGCGAACAAGATAGAATCAAATCGATCTAAAAACCCGCCATGCCCCGGCATCATGTTACCGCTATCCTTAACACCCGCTAGCCGCTTGAGTTTGCTTTCCAATAAATCTCCAAAAGTACCTGCAATAGAAGCTACTAGACTGATTAAAAAAATTGTTTTCTCTTGGATTGGGACATATAAACCCATCAATTTGGTCACCAATAGCACGGATAAAATTACCCCAGCAATGGTCCCTTCCCAGGTTTTATTGGGCGAAATGGACGATAAGGGAGTCCTGCCAATGAAGGACCCTACGATATATGCCATGGTGTCATTTACCCAAATTGAAACAATTAATACCATTGGAACTGCATAGCCAAAGTCACCCAAAAAAGTATGCGCTAAATAAGCACGTAAAGGGAAGAATAAGGATAAGCTGAATGAAATATACAATAACCCCAATATTGAAATTGCCCAATTTTGCAGGGTCACTTTTTTGTTGATTAATTCGGATGCAAGGATACCGCCAACGATCAACCCAAACATCGGCATCCCAATTTTATGAATCTCTACCTTGCCAATCATTAAAGATGGAGCACAATGCGATAACATCACTGCAGCGCCTAAAGCCAACACCCCCCATTTATGTACAGCCGTACTATTTGTATAATTTGGAAATATCAATCGCATCAATTTTTGATACTCATATAAGCATCCAATTTGAATTGCAAAAAACAGTGCAAAAAAAGACCATTCATTCCAAAGCAAACCTGCTATCATAATGATTGCAAAAACAACTGCCGAGGCCGCCCTCACTTTAAAAACCGAGAAATTAAAAGCCATATGATAATTTTAAATACAATGAAAGATTAAGATTGAACAATGTCTAAATTCAGTTTTTCAATAAGTGCTATTGCTTGATCATAAAAATCAGCAGGAACATGTACTTCCACTTCGCCTAAAAAAACGAAGGCAGAATTTTGCTTATTCAATGTTTTAGCAGGAATATCATTTTCATTCAATAAGCCCATTACGATTGATGATTTTGCGAGCTCGCTGCTGCTAAAAACTTTTTTCCATTCTTGATTCATTTGAAATAATGTTTAATCTTTTTAATAAAAAAAAGGCCAATACCAATGCAACTAAAACCCAGTAATAAGTTAAATTTTGTTCAAGGACTGCATCCACTTTTTTTGGATCGTCTTTTACAAAATATAAAGTGGAGATACCAATTGCATTATTGATAAAATGCATCAACATAGGCAACCAAATTGTTTTAGTAAAAAAGTAAATATACCCTAATACAATACCAAGTGACATTCTAGACAAGAACCCAAAATAGGAAAAATGAAATGCACTGAATATAATGGCTGTAACAAGAATCGCGATGTGCGGCTTACCTGACCAATCCACTAATATTTTTTGAAGCCCTGCTCTGAAATAAAATTCTTCCACTACCGCTGGAATCACAGCAACCGCGATAATTGCCAACATTAAATCAAATAATGATTTCATTTGCGTCATTGCCAACAAAGCTTTTTTGTATTGCGCTTCGAGGCGGTCTGCTGTTATTTTCCAATCAGTTGGAATGGGAATTTTTTGAGTAAGATCCCCTAAGGCACCACTTAAGATTAATCCAGTGAGCGCTAGTAAAATAACAATGCCCACTTGATGATAGGATTGAACAGGGGCAAAACCCATATTTTGTTTTATAGTACCCTTGCTTAAATAGGCAGCTGCTAAACTAGGTATCCCAAAAGCAATGATGGACGCCAAGGCATTTGCAAATTGAGCCACTTTTGCATGTTCAGGCTGTAGCAGCAATTGCTGAATATGGCCAAAATCGGAGTGTAAAAGCATGGCAACCAGTGAAAAACTGACCAACCCGCCCAAAATCATGCTAATTCCTGTAGCTCCTAAAAAAAGGGCCATTCTCATAGCAGGAGTAAAATAAAAAAGGCTTTTTGTAGATGATTCCATAAAACACAATTTATTGGTACATTTGCAACCGCAACTTTGTTAGCTGCAAGATAATGAATTCATATGGTTTCTATAGGCCCAATACAATTACCTGATTTTCCGCTTTTACTAGCTCCAATGGAGGACGTTAGCGATCCCCCATTTAGAGTAGTATGCAAGGATAATGGTGCAGATTTAATGTACACCGAATTTATAAGTAGCGAAGGGCTTATTAGAGATGCTATGAAGAGCAAGCAAAAACTTGATTTTTACGATTTTGAACGCCCCATTGGTATACAAATATTTGGAGGAGATGAGGAAGCCATGTCGCTTTGTACGAAAATAGTGGATGCCGTGAACCCCGATTTAATTGACATTAATTTTGGCTGCCCTGTAAAAAAGGTAGTAACCAAGGGAGCAGGTGCAGGGGTATTAAAGGATATCGATTTAATGATGAGATTAACCGAGTCGGTCGTAAAAAGTACCAACTTACCCGTTACTGTAAAAACAAGATTAGGTTGGGATGATTCGACTAAAAATATACACGAGGTAGCGCTAAGGTTGCAAGATGTGGGCGTTAAAGCGTTGGCTATACATGGTCGTACAAGAACTCAAATGTATAAGGGAGAGGCAGATTGGACATTGATAGGTGAAATTAAAAATGACCCGCGAATTCATATCCCTATTTTTGGAAACGGAGATATTAACTCCCCAGAAAAAGCATTAGAATATAAAAATAGATATGGTATAGATGGTATCATGATTGGCAGAGCAGCGATCGGTTACCCTTGGATTTTTAGAGAGATCAAACATTTT
>CALPKD020000017.1 GCA_943324055.2 Chitinophaga pinensis | reverse complement strand
TTGACCTATAAGAATACTTTAGAGCATCGTAATATATTAGATGAGGAATACTACTTCCAATTATTAGGTCACTTAACAAAGCAGGACTTAACTGCTGCAATGTTATTATATGACGAAATCAATCAAAAAGGATTTGAAGGGGATATGGTATTATATGGACTAGCTAGCTTTATTCGAAACTTATTAGTTTGCAAGGATCCTGCTAGTGCTAAGTTATTAGAATCTATCGAGGGATGGAGAGATCAATATGTTACCACTGCTGCTCAAATTAGTACTCCTTATTTAGTAAGTGCTTTGAATATCTTAAACGAAGCCGAGATTCAGTTTAAAATGGCCCGTAACAAAAGGTTACACGTAGAAATGGCCATTATTAAACTCAATTTTTTACAACAGGCAATTGAATTAAGTTTGGAAGACAACCAAATAGTAAAAAAAAAACTAGTTGATAGCCACTACCCAATTCGAATTAAAAAAATTATTCCTTTAAGTAATATTGTTGTTACCTCCGAAGCAAAGCTAGTCATTGAAACAAGTGTTGCTAATCCTTCTGCTACCCCAATAGTTGCCAAAACAGCCCCACTACCTAATCCTACACCAACTGAACATCCCATTACTGCAAATCCAATAGCAGCAATTACGGTTCATAATATACAAGTAGCTCCTACCGAGTCTGCGATGCCAGCTTATAATGCCGGAGCAGGGGGCAAGAAAAACTTACTAGCTGTATTACAACAGAAATATGGCAGCGAATACAATATTGAGGAGGTAAGGGATGCTTTGCCATTAGAAATGGATTTGCTAAAAAAATGCTGGGATGAATATGCATTGTACTTAGAATCTGTTTCAAAACATGCTTCTTTTGGCACGTTTAAAATTGCACAATTACAAATTGAAGACGATACGCATTTTACTGTCACGGTGAATGCCTTAACTGCACAAAAATTTGTCGAGCAAGAACGAATGAACTTTTTAGAGAAGATTTGGGATACTTTTCAGAACAGAGCCTTGCAATTTAATATACTTGTTGACGCTGGTGAAAAAGAAGATGTGCCCTTACATATGCGCTTAAATAGCAAGCAAAAATTCGAACATATTGCCAAGCATTATCCTTTAGTACAAGATTTGAAAAATAGACTGAATTTAGAAATATTTTTTTAGCGCTTTTAAACTCCACCTATCCTCATTTACAATTACTATAACTTAGCTTTATTGTATCCTTTCTGTTTCAAGAACTGAAACACTTTTTGGCGGTGGTCTCCTTGAATAATAATTTCTCCGTCTTTAACAGATCCACCTGAGCCACAATGGTTTTTAAGCGCTTTACCTAAAACATTCATATCTTCTTCGTTCCCTATAAAACCATATATAATGGTTACCGTTTTCCCTGCACGATGCTTGGTTTCCAATATCACCCTTAACGGCTGATCGGCCAATGCCAATGTTTCAACTACCTCCTCCTCTGTTTTGGGAGGTGTATAATTAGGGTCGGTACTATATACAAGCGGGGAATAATTTCCTGGTTTATTTTTCTTAGTCATGTAGTCAATAATTTACAATAAATGGAAGCACCTAACTCACTCGGACACTTACAATGGTGACCCCTTTTTTCACTTCTTGTAATAATAGTGTTAGGCTATACTTATTTTGACCAGACAAAAGTTTCCCAGTTACATATATTGTGTTACCTACTTTTCGTTCTGCATTTTTTTCGAATCCTAAAATGCTTTTCTTATTAAAAAATAACTGTAGTTGTTGATTGGCTTCGTTAGCACTCATTTGTTTTTGATTGACCATATCTAGCAACGTAACCTCCACTTGTTGATCCCAAAAGGGCAATAGATTGTTAAAATTTGCTGTTTGCAGGTTCTGCACTAAGGCATCCACATTATTTTGTGCCATCGCACTCGTTGTTGCAAAAGCAAGTAGCACTAGAAGTAATAAGTGTCGAATCTTTCCCATTTTATTTTTGGATTAGAATAGCTTAAATTTGTAGCATAATTGACCTTTTTAGCCGTTTAGACTTTAAGAGGAACAATACAAAGTTACGACTTTCAAAATATAAGAATATGTCAAAAAAAGTAATATTAGTGATCATGGATGGATGGGGAATTGGCCAAGTGGCTACTTCTGACGCAATCCAGCACGCAAATGTGCCATTTGTGCATAGTTTATATGGAAAATATCCTCATTCCACTTTAGTTACTTGTGGCGAAGCAGTGGGGCTTCCCGAAGGCCAAATGGGAAATAGCGAAGTGGGCCACTTGAATATAGGGGCTGGTCGTATAGTTTACCAAGAACTACAAAGAATTAATGTCGCCATAAAGACCGGTGAGCTTGCTAAAAATGAAACTTTATTACAAGCGATTCGCTATGCGAAAGATAATCAAAAGCCATTACACCTTTTAGGATTAGTGAGCGATGGTGGTGTGCATGCACATACAAATCATTTAAAAGCAATTTGTGACATCTGTAAATCAGAAGGATTAGAAAATGTGTTTATTCATGCATTTACAGACGGAAGAGATACAGATCCCAAAAGCGGATTTGGATTTGTAGAAAATGTGGAGCAACATTTGGCGTTGTCCGTGGGCAAGATTGCAACTGTGAGCGGAAGATATTATGCAATGGACCGAGATAAGAGATGGGAAAGAGTAAAGCTAGCCTACGACGCTTTAGTGCATGCAGTAGGCCCTACTGCAACTAGTGCCTTGGAAGCCATTCAAGAAAACTACAAGCACAATATTACAGACGAATTTATAAAACCAACAATCATCACTGAAAATGGTACACCTATTGCGACCATTAAAGACGGCGATGCAGTATTGTGTTATAATTTTAGAACAGACCGTTGCAGAGAGATCACTGAAGTATTAACACAACAGGACTTTCATGAATTTAATATGAATAAATTGAATTTACATTATACGACCATTACAAAGTATGATGAGACCTTCAAAAACGTACATATTATTTTTGAAAATGATAATTTAAAAAACACATTAGGCGAAGTGTTATCGAATCATCATAAAAAACAAATTCGAATTGCAGAGACGGAAAAATATCCGCACGTTACCTTCTTTTTTAATGGAGGAAGAGAGGTTCCATTTGAGGGAGAATCCCGCATCATGGCACCTTCCCCTAAAGTGGCTACCTATGATCTACAACCGGAGATGAGTGCACAAGAATTGACCGACAAATTATTGCCAGAAATCAATTCAAGCGCCGCCGACTTTATTTGTTTAAACTATGCGAATGCAGACATGGTTGGCCATACCGGTATTTTTAGCGCAGTAGTGAAAGCACTTGAAACGGTAGATAAATGTGTGGAGCAAATAGTAACCGCTGGCTTGAATAGCGGATATACTATCTTTGTAACTGCTGACCATGGGAATGCCGACTTTATGATCAATGAGGACGGCAGTCCGAATACTGCACACACCACCAATTTGGTGCCATTTTTTATCATAGACAAAGATTGGAAAGGCACCATTCAACCAGGAAAGCTAGGAGACATTGCACCAACCATCTTAACCATGATGGACCTACCAATTCCTGCTGAAATGACGGGAAATGTCTTAATTTAACGGTAGTAAACGAACAAGTTCAACTATTGACTTAACCATTTAATAAAGTATCATGATAAAGAAAATTCTAATTGGTCTTTTAATTGCATTAGTAGTGATTCAATTTATTAGACCTGAAAAAAACTTGAGTGGAGATACTACAAAAGATATCGCAACATTATTCCCTATGCCAGATAGTGTAAAAATGATTGTTGACAAAGCCTGCGCGGATTGTCATAGCAACAAAACAGCCTACCCATGGTATGCATCTGCTCAACCAGTTGCATTTTGGTTAGCAGATCATGTTAAGGATGGTAAAAGACATTTTAATTTTAATGAATTTGCTGGATACCGTATTGCAAAACAAAATCATAAAATAGAAGAAGTCATTGAGCAAATTAAGGAAGGCGAAATGCCATTATATTCTTACACATTAATTCACAAAGAAGCCAAATTAACAGATGCCGAAAAAGCAACTTTAATTAATTGGTGCCAAAATATCATGGATACGCTAAAAGCGAATTATCCCGAAGATAGTTTGAAACTGAAAAAGCCTACAGTACCCGCTAAATAGGGACGGATCAATATGAAAATTGTAAAAGCAACTTATCTAATCTCAAGCCCAAGCTTTGAGCAGTGTCCTTCATTGCAAGCACCTGAATACGCATTTATAGGTCGTAGTAATGTTGGAAAATCTTCCATCATTAACGCACTGTGCAAACAAAATAACCTTGCGAAAACTTCTGGAACACCAGGAAAAACGCAGTTGATTAATCACTTTGAAATCACAAGCAATAATATTGTCAAAGGCAAACAAGCCAAGTGGTATATAGTAGATTTACCTGGATATGGTTTTGCAAAAGTATCACAAAGCAGCCGTAGACGTTGGGAACAGATGATTGAAAATTACCTGCGCAAAAGACCAAACCTAAATAGAGTTTTTGTGTTAATTGATAGTCGTCATAAACCACAAAAAATTGATCTAGAGTTCATTGAACAAATGTATCAATGGGAAATTCCCTATACCCTCATTTTCACAAAGGCCGATAAAGAAAAGCCTGGGGTTGTTGCTAGGAATGTGCAGGAGATGTTTGATATCCTTAAAACAAAGCTCCCGTTTTTACCAGAAGGATTCGTAACAAGTGCCGAAAAAAAATCAGGCGTAGATGAAGTTGTTGAATGCATTAGCAGATACAACAAACTATTCGAGGAAGCCTCAAAGGAAGAATAATACTTCTTTGATTTCACACAATCCTTTCAATTAAAAACTGATATACCCCAATAATAAATTATTATGCAGATTCTTTTTAAATACATTAAACCCTTTAGGAGCCTCGTTATTATTGCTTTTATTTTAGCAGCGATTAATCAGACATTTTCGATGTTTGATCCCATGTTATTTGGAAGGCTAATTGACGAATTTGCAAAAAATCCTTTTACGGATGCTTTGGGACATACAAGAAATCAATCCGACTTTTTAAAAGGAATTGGAAATATACTTTTATTACTAGTAGGTACTGCCATGGTAAGCCGAATTGCCAAAGCTTTTCAGGATTATACAGTCAATGTAATTATTCAAAAATTTGGGGCCGCCTTATTCACTGATGGATTAAGACACTCTATGCAACTACCCTTTCAAGCCTTTGAGGACCAAAGAAGCGGTGAGACCTTATCCATTTTAACTAAGGCTAGAGCGGATTGCGAAAAGTTCATTAGTTATGTAATTAATGTAGTTTTTGGTATCGTGGTGAGTATTGTATTTATCTCAATTTACGCAACAAAACTGCATTGGTCAATCATGCCAATTTACATTTTTGGTGCAAGCATGATTGCCTATGTAACAAACTTACTGAGCAAAAGGATAAAATCTATTCAAAAAAACATTGTTAAGGAAACAACTACCCTAGCTGGTACCACTACCGAAAGCTTGCGCAATATTGAATTAGTAAAAAGCTTGGGCTTAACCAATCAAGAAATTGATAGGTTGAATAATAATACCTATAAAATATTAGCACTTGAATTGCGCAAAGTAAAAAACATACGTTCCCTCAGTTTTATCCAAGGAACGATGGTAAACTTTTTGCGACAAGTAATTACGTTTACGTTAATGTGGTTAATATTTAAAGAAATCCTAACTGTTGGGCAACTTATTTCCTTGCAATTTTATAGCTTTTTTATTTTTGGGCCATTGCAAGAAATTGGAAGTATTATTTTAAGTTATAGAGAAACGGAAGCGTCCTTGATGAACTTCGACAATTTAATGAAGAAGCCTCTAGAGCAAACACCCGCTAACCCAATAGCAGTAGGCGTGATAGAGCGTTTATCTTTTAATCATGTTGGATTTCAACACCAAACTGCCAACTTTAAGGCGATTGACAATATTAGCTTTGAGGCAGAAAGAGGCGAGACCATTGCTTTTGTGGGCCCATCAGGCGCAGGCAAAAGCACTTTAGTAAAATTATTAGTAGGCTTGTATGAAGCGCAGGAAGGTCAAATTTTAGTGAACGGTGTAAACACGGACGATATCAACATGGGTGAGTTAAGAAACCAAATTAGTTTCGTAACGCAAGACACCCAATTGTTTGCTGGCACCATCAGAGAGAACCTTGCATTTGTTGCACCCAATGCATCCGAGGAAGAAATGTTAATTGCGCTTAAAAAAGCAAGTTGTAGTAATATTTTAGATAAGGGGGGAAACGGCTTAGTAACCCTAATTGGAGAAGGTGGATTAAAGTTGAGCGGCGGTGAGAAACAGAGATTATCCATTGCTAGGGCATTATTAAGACACCCGCATTTACTTATTTTTGACGAAGCCACTTCCTCACTTGATAGTTTAACAGAAGAATCCATCACGGATACCATTAGAGAATTATCAGCCGAAAGAGAGCAAATCACCATCATGATTGCACACCGATTAAGTACCATTATTCATGCGAACAGAATATACGTATTGGAGAAAGGGAAAGTGATTGAATCGGGCACACACCAATCATTATTAGAAGAAAAGGGATTGTACTATGCCATGTGGAGACAGCAAATTGGAGAGCGTAGAGAACAAAACTAAGGACAAAATCTGTCCGCTAAATAACTGAATGAAGTTTGATTTCGACCTATAACTAGTCGCGATCAAACTTTTTTCGTAAGTACTCCATTACAGATGGATCTTCTAACCCTTCCATGTCGCTAAGTTCTAATTCAATAGCGCGGGTGCTTAATCGAATTTCAATGAAAGAAAGAAATATAGAAACTGAAAAAGTAATCAAGCTTGTAGCAAATATCACTTGTGCAATAATCTGATAATTAATGAATATAAAGAACATGGAAAGAATAGAGAGTAATAAAGTAGCAACGCCATAGGTTTGCATGTTCTGTATTAATTTGATTCTATATTTCAGATTCTTGATTTGCCCGAATAGGATATGTCTTTGTTCCTCTAGCTGGTATTTGTCATGCAAAATGCGCACACGACTAGATAATGCCAAGAAACGATTGGTGTAGGCTAGCATAATTAAGCTGATAGCCGGAAAAAGAAGTGCAGGTACATTGACAGATAATTCCATGACACAAAAATATAAAGTATTTTTGTGCTTTCGCTCCCTATCTCATGGAAAAAGACGTTTTTAAGAAAATACAGCCAAGTATACCCCAGGACCCTGGAATTTATCAATATTTTGATGAAACTGGTACCTTATTGTATGTAGGTAAGGCTAAGAATCTTCGCAAAAGAGTAAGCTCCTACTTTTTCTCAACCCAGCACACGCAAAAAACCATCGAGTTAGTTCAACGAATAAAAGACATTCAATACACTTTGGTGGATTCAGAACATGATGCTTTTATCCTTGAAAATGAGTTGATTAAAAATTATCAGCCTAAATACAATATCAATTTAAAGGATGACAAAACCTACCCATATATTGTTATAAAAAAAGAGGCTTTCCCGCGCGTATTTTTAACTAGGCGAAAAATAAAAGATGGTTCCACCTATATAGGCCCATTCACCCATGTATTGGCAGTGCGTGAATTAATCAACCATATTAAACAAACCATTCCATTAAGGACCTGCACCCTTCCACTTACCAAGAAAAATATTGAACAAGGTAAATTTAAAGTATGCTTAGAATATCACTTAGGGAATTGCCTTGGACCTTGTCAAGGTTTTCAAACCGAAGGGGCATACGATGCATCCATACAACAAGTGCAACTATTGCTAAAAGGCAATATCAAGCCCGTTATACAAGAGTTAAGTAAAAAAATGCAAGAGGAAGCAAGTGCACTTGAATTTGAAAAAGCAGCTGTGACGAAAAAGAAAATCGAGGAACTTGAAACCTATCAAACAAAATCTGTTGTTTATACAAAACATCAACATGCGATGGATGTATTTAGCATCGCGCATGACGGCGACCAGGCATATGTAAGTTACATTATGGTTAAAGAAGGCAGAATTATACAAACGCATATTTTACCATTGAGTGTTCCACTCGAGGAAGGAAAAGAAACCATATTGGCATTTGCCATTCATTATTTTAGAAGCAACTTAGCTTCCAATGCAAAGGAAATTATTGTTCCTTTCGATATTGAAGAAAAAGATCCCGATGTAAAATACACCTTACCAATGCAGGGAGATAAAGCTCAACTATTAGCCTTATCACAAAAAAATGCCGACTATGCCTTAAGGGAAACAAAGCATAAACAACAATTAGTCAAAGTAGATGCAGTCTCTCCAAATCAAGTATTAAGTGAATTAAAGACCCTTTTACACTTACCTGCAGTTCCCACACATATCGAGTGCTTTGATAACTCAAATTTTCAAGGAGCCTATCCTGTATCAGCGATGGTCTGCTTTAAAAACGGCGTGCCAAGCAAGTCGGACTATCGAAAGTTTAATATCAAGACGGTCGTAGGTATTAATGACTTTGCAAGCATGAAAGAATCGGTCTACAGGCGTTACAGGTCGGTGCTAGAAAAAAAACAGCCACTTCCTCAACTGATCATCATTGATGGCGGTAAAGGGCAGCTAAGCTCCGCGTTAGAGGCATTGACTGAATTAGGTATACAAGACAAAGTTACAACCGTAGGATTGGCAAAAAATATTGAAGAACTCTTTTTCCCTGGAGACAAACAATCCATATTACTCAACTGGAACAACGAGCCACATAAACTATTACGTAATATCAGAGACGAGGTACACCGATTTGGAATACAGTTTCACCGAAGTAAGCGTTCCAAAGGTGCATTAGAAACTAGTTTAGATGACATTGCCGGAATTGGCCCCAAAACAAAAGACATGCTTTTGCTATATTTCAAATCGGTACAAAAAATTAAAGAAGCCAATTTTGATTTACTATCCGAGGTAATTGGTGCACAAAAAGCCAAAATTATTATTGACCATTTTAAAGCATAATAATGGGCACATAAAAAAGAGTCCCGCCCGACAAATCGGAACGGGACTCTTTTTTATAACTACTTCGCAATATTAAATGGATTAATACACCCATCTGTCCTGCTCGTAATCAAATATCTTTTGTCTGATTTTATCACCTTCTATTAAACGCTTCGTTGGATCCTTATAAAGTGCGTTTAGCATTTTGTCATTGTAGTTATCTAAAGTAGATTTTACAATGTATCCGTTAAAATATCTACTCTCAAATAGTTCCTCCCAAGTAATTCGGCTTGAAATATTTCTTGGATTGTATACCTCATTCTTAGCTAAGCTCGCACGTAACTCAGGATAGTACATCCAGAATAGCGTTCTCTTTACTGGCTTATTATTAATCATGATACTTGCAATAGGCGCAATCCCAATAATTCTGCAGTACATTCTGCTGGTCTTATTATCGAATACGTATTGTTCTTTTAATCGGTAAGTATAAATAGAATCCGGATTAGGTGCCAATTTTGTGTTGTAGATAATCGTAGTATCAAAAATATTAGGGTTGTCAACGTTTTGCACCAATTGTGTATCTAGGCTTCCCTTCAACATAGAATTGACTTCCTCTAAACTAATAGGTGTAGTGAAACGATCGTCTCCTCCTTCTGCCGAAAACGGAACCACCCCATCCTTTTCAATGGCACGAAGTAAAATTGCAAATAAACGTTGGTCCCCATTGTCATCATACGCTTGGTATACAAATGGTCGGTTTATTTTTTCTCTTCCGTCAATTTCTTCCCAAACGAACTCACTAAATAAAGCATCCTCTTCTCTTAATTTCTCATAAGGAAGTGGCACTCTTTCCTGTACCATTTTGCGCGTATTGGTTTCTGAGAAAAAAGCATAATTGCTTCTTAAACTCTTTTTAGCTTTTGAATTATATCCTCCTATCACCGTAGTATCAATTGATTTGGTCGGCTTCGCATTTGGATCTACCACTTGAGTAGGAGCATTGGGCGTTACATTTACAGGAGCTGTTTTTTGCTTTACTACCGTATCCGTCTGAACCGCTGCAGCTGTTTTTTTCTTAGCTCCATATGTAAATTGTGCATTGCTTGTCATTACAACAAGTAACCCGCAAAAAACAAAAGCACTTACTAATTGAAAATTTTTCATTTTATTGTAATATAAATGTGATTGTTTGGTCTAATTTTCTAGTGCCACCGCCTGGTTCTGTCACTTTAATTTCACCAATCGTAACCGAAGTTCCTGGCTGACATCTTCTTACTAATGATTGTGCCCCACCTGTAAAAGCAGCACCCGTTACTTCCGCAAATTCTGGTTCATCAAACCCTTTTCCAGTTGCAATTACAATGAAAGAAACTACGTTGAATTTAACCCCTTCAAAAACAAAGTCTCTTAAATCCGCAATGACTCCTTTTTGAATACGGAAAACAGTCGCAGCCATATTTCCACCTGCGCTTCCTCCCACGATCGCAATTGGATCTGGAACTCTTTTTACAGGAATATTTATTTTTTGAGATTGCTTACCGTCGTTTACACTCACTGTTACAGAACCTAATTGAGTACAAGAAACAATATATTGTCCCGGACCTGCTTTTTTGACGCCTGCTCCATTTCCTTCCACTGTAACATTTACTTTTTCAGCACCACCACCACCTGTAATACTTAATGGATTATCTAAACCTTTATAAAATACTCTTGTCTTGTCTGTTGATACCACTAACCCTGATGGAGTACCCACTGTGAATTTTACTTCTTTCTCCACTATAGCGGTTTCACCATTTGGTTTTAAGAATGAAATCCTCACACGCTTTACATTCTCACCCGGAGACCCTGCAGTTGTTTTATAAGTTGCAGAACCATCCACCCCAATTGGAACGACATTGCCATCGATAGATATAGTTGGTTTGGCTGCACTACTAAAAGCACCCACACCCGCAGTAATTACTAACTCCTCTCCAGACATTAAGTACTGAGAGTTAGAAGCAGCGAATGCATTGAATTGATCATATACTAATTCCACTTCGCCAATTTCTTTATGGCAGTACTCCACTACTTGTGCTTCACTATTTCGAATATCATTTTGAAATTTTGTCAAAATGGTGATTGCTGCAATAGTTGGAGTCATATGAAAATAGGCATAACCCCAATCTCCTTTTCCAACAATACTACTCGTAGGTGGGATATTTAAATCCAATGGCAAATTAGGAATTACTTCCTTTGCAATAGCTGGATCAATTGCGCCTAGGTCCGCTTTGTATTGTTGAAGTCTTTTATATAAATCTTCCCCTTTTACAATGCCATTTTTAGGATTTAAAAACAATCTTGACGTAGCATCTAAATCGTCCTCTTTAAACTCCTCTTTTCCATCCTTTAATTTCAAGCCAGACTCCACTTTTAATTCATGCTTCAGTGATTCAACATAGTTGAACAATGCATCTGCGTAGCCATGCGCCTTGTCCGCTTTTGGTGCCCAAATAGCCGCTTTCTCGGCAGTCTTAGGATCTGATAATTTTTTCTGTAGCGATTTATATATATCCGTGTTCTTTCTTTGAATGATTGCATTCGCATTCATTAAACTTTGATCAATCGTTTTAAACGCGTTCAAAATTTCGCTAGATACATTTAATGCCAAAAGCGCTGTCAACACGATGTACATGATGTTGACCATTTTCTGCCTCGGCTCTGCTGGTAATGACATGTATACTAGATTTTAATAAGTTAA
>CALPKD020000016.1 GCA_943324055.2 Chitinophaga pinensis | reverse complement strand
GTTTCCTTATATGATTGAAGTATTAAGATTATTTACCGAGGTTGTAGACGAATTACTGCCACATATGGACAAAGAAGAACATATTTTATTCCCTAGAATTCAGACTGTATTTTCAACAGATCCGGAGGAGAAGGCCGCGCATTTAGCTGCAGGTTATATAGATGCGCCGGTGCATGTAATGGAAGCAGAGCATGAAAAAGCAGGGGATTTGATGTATGCAATTAGAGGATTAACCAATGGATATACTCCTGCCGAAAACGCTTGCACCACACACCGTGTTTGTATTTCAGAATTAAAAAAATTTGAAGACGACCTTCACCAACATGTGCATATCGAAAACAATATACTATTTCCAATGGCTAAAAAGGGATTACATTAAAACTAGATTAATGTACAAAATTATTGAATAAAAGATAAAATAAAAGACGGCAAGTCAGCATAAGAACCAAATTTTTAAAGCAGCCCTAGTGTATATCAATAATTTCAAACACGATCTGTTGATAGTTGTTTAATTCATATAATACACCAATCGATTTGTTATCAATTTGTATTAGATCGGAATAACCCGTATAATCTCCTTTAAAGCCTGGTTTGCTTTCTGCAAGTATCCAATTATTGGACCAGGTTTTACCTTCATCATAACTAATACGTAATGTTAATTGATCCCTTTTCTCCGAATTATTATTATTGCAAAAAATAATTGCCTTTTTATTATTCAAATACACATCTAAAATACTCCCTTGACAAACTGGATCCACTAATTGATTGTCATAATAACTAGTGTCCCAACTTACACCCCCATCGCTGCTCAATGCAACAATCCTATTTCGTGGAGATCCACTTTGGTTTCTGGCGTTAATCATCAATTTATTATCCGATAATTCAACTGCCATTGACTCATTGGATCCTGGCAGGTTTAAATTGTTAGACAAATGGAAACTAGCGCCATGGTCATCCGTGTAAAAACCATGGACATCATAATCGGCGTAATTTTTTTGAGGGTACCCTGCTGAATGATTCCCAGCTACATAAATCCTTCCTTTATACTTCCCTTGCTTAAATTGAATGGCATGACCAGGTGTGTTTGCGTAGGATCTCCATTGTTCTGCAAAGTGATATGCCGGGTTTTTATTGGTTTGATAGGGCTTGTGCACTTGTAAAGTAATATTAGTAGGGCGTGACCATTTAACACCCCCATCTGTGGAAGTGATATACCATACCTCACGCAATCCCATGCCCATTCTCAAATCGTTTTCGTGCCCATTGCCCGTATTATAAAACAAAAATATTCGGCCATTAGGATATTTAGGATCTGTCAAATCAACAACCGGTGCAGGATTACCAGCTTGTAGCTTTTCGTAATTTACGATTGTGCTTAATTTACTCCAACTTGTACCCTTGTCATTACTTTTTTTCATTACAATGTCAACATCCCCAAAATCACCCGCATTGTTCACTCTGCCTTCTGCAAAAGCAATGATGCTGCCGTCTTTTAAGGTTACCATTGCTGGGATTCTATAAGTTTGGTATAAGTCCGCTCCTGCGACAAACACAGCGTGGGCATTGTTTTGAGCTGTGGATGAAATGATAATAAAAAGAAAAACAAAGAATAATAATTTTTTAGCCATACCTAAATTTTTATATGATTGTATTATCTCGCTACGGCTCCGCCATCAATTACAAGTTCGGTGCCTGTTGTAAAACTAGATTCATCGGAAGCCAAATATAAAGCACCAAGTGCAATTTCCAGCGAATCCCCTATACGACCCATAGGCGTCATATTTTTTATTACATCCTCCATCCCGGGAGATTTCATAATTGTTTCGGTCATAGGCGTTAATACTCCTCCTGGGCAAATAGAATTGACTCTAATTTTATCCTTAGCCAAGTTCATGGCTAAATCCTTTGAAAGCAAGACCAATCCTCCTTTTGAGGCGGAATAAGCGATTCCATTGCCACCCACCAAACCAGCAATGGAGGCAATATTTACAATCGATCCACCCCCAGCATTTCTAATAAACGGAATGGCTGTTTTGCAGCCAATAAAGGGGCCAGTAAGATTTATAGAAAGCACTTTACCCCAAAGGTCGATAGAGGTATTTTCACAATCCATAGCGCCGGGATAAATCCCTGCATTATTTACTAGGATATTTATTTTACCATATAGCGAAATTGCATGATCGGCAACTTTTTTCCAGTCAGTTTCACTGGTTACATTATGCTTAATGTAATCAATCAATAAGCCATCCGACTTAGCAATATCTACCCATGCTTTTAACTTTTCTTCTTGAATGTCCGTTGCCAATACTTTCGCGCCTTCGTCGGCAAACAGTTTTGCGATAGCTGCTCCAATACCGCCAGCAGCGCCTGTAACAATCGCTACTTTATTTTTTAGTCGTAACATAATAGGTATATTTTAAATTAATTCGGCAATTTTAATGTTTTCAATTCCTTTTAATAATGCATCCGCGTTAAATGAAATACTATCAATACCATTTTCAACCAAAAGGCGGGCATAAGCCGGAAAGTCGCTAGGTGCTTGACCACATAAGCCAATTTTAACACCCGCTTTTTTTGCCTTTTGTATCATTAAACAAATCATTTGTTCTGCAGCTTCATTTTCTTCGCTAAACAATGAACTAATGATCGACGAATCTCGGTCAATCCCCAAAGTAAGTTGAGTGAGGTCATTGGAGCCAATCGAAAACCCATCAAATATTTTAGCAAACTGCTCCGCCAAAATAACATTGCTTGGGATTTCGGCCATGACATATATTTCTAAAATATTTACTCCCTGCTCTAAACCAAATTCTTTCATTACGCCAATCACACGCTTACCTTCATCAATGGTTCTGCAAAAAGGGATCATTACTTTTACATTGGTTAGCCCCATCTCGTCCCTAACCTTTTTTATTGCAAGACATTCAAGTTTGAAGCCCTCCTTATATAGGTCATTATAATACCGAGATGCTCCTCTAAATCCAAGCATTGGATTTTCCTCATGAGGTTCAAATTCGGCACCACCAATTAAATTGGAGTATTCGTTGGTCTTAAAATCACTTGTACGCACAATTACTTCTTTTGGATAAAATGCTGCAGCAATGGTCGCAATACCCTGAGCTAATTTATCAATAAAATATTGTTCTTTATTAGGGTATTGAAAAGTAAGTGCTTCTATTTTTTGTTTGGCGGCCTGATCCTTAAGCGTGTTAAAATTAACAAGTGCCATTGGATGAATTTGAACGGCATGTGTAATAATAAACTCAATGCGCATTAATCCCACGCCATCGTTAGGATAAAAAGAATACTTAAAGGCTTTTTCAGGATCACCAACAATCAGCATCGCTTTAGTCCTGATGGGCTTTTTAACTTCAGAAAAATTATGTGTGGTTTCTTTAAAATCAAGCTTCCCTTGGTAAACAAACCCTGTTTTACCCTCGCTGCATGAAACCGTGACAACAGCACCATCTTTTATGCTTTGCGTTGCATTGCCACAGCCAACAATAGCAGGAACGCCAAGCTCCCTTGCCACGATAGATGCATGGCTTGTGCGCCCTCCTTTATTCGTAATAATTGCAGCCGCTTTTTTTAGAATCGGATCCCAATCAGGACTTGTCATTTCAGTTACTAAAATTTCGCCTTTTTTTAATTTGTCTGATTCTGAGGGGGATTGTAAAATACGCACAACCCCTGTTGTAATTTTTGAACCAATGGCTTCCCCTTTTGCAATCGGAACAGCTCCTTTACTTAAAAGCAAATACTCATTTATAAGAAACGGATTTCTGAGCGCGTGTACTGTCTCTGGCCTTGCTTGTATAATAAAGATTTCATTTGTGATTCCATCTTTTGCCCACTCAATATCCATTGGTTGACGATAATGTTCCTCAATCACCATTGCCCAAACAGCTAACTTGTTTATTTCCTCATCAGTTAATACAAAGGTTCTTTGTTTATCTAAGGGCGTATCAATATTAATAATAGGATTGGCTTCATCGACACTGTAAATCATGGTCTTTTCCTTAGTGCCTAGGTTTTTTTGAACAATCGCATTTTTCCCAATTTTGAGCATCGTTTTAAAAACTAAAAATTCATCTGGTGTTACGGTGCCTTGTACAATATTCTCTCCTAGTCCCCAAACGCCACTTATATGTACGATATTTCTAAAACCAGATTCAGGTTCAAGTGTAAACATCACCCCCGACGCGGAGCGATCAGAGCGGACCATTTTTTGAACACCTACAGACAATAAAACTTTTTCGTGGGCAAAACCATTGTCCTCCCTATATTTAATTGCCCTATCAGTATACAAAGATGCATAACATTTTTTTACCGCGTTCAATAACGCAGTTTCTCCATTTATATTTAAGTAAGATTCATGCTGACCAGCGAAACTAGCAGTTGGCAAATCTTCGGCCGTTGCACTGCTGCGTACTGCAACCTCAAAATAAGCATTGCCGCATAAGTCTTTATATGCGTTAATAATTTCAGTTGATAGTTGCGCTGAAAGTTTTGTTTCAAGGAATAACTTCCTTGCGCGCGTGCCAATCTCTTTTAAATTAGAATACTTGACTTTGTCCAATTGGTTCATTAATTCCTCAAGCGATGCATTAAGATTATTTTCCTTCAAAAATTGTTCAAAAGCAAATGCAGTAGTTGCGAAACCATTCGGCACTTCAATACCTTTTGCGGAGAGTTTTGAATACATCTCTCCCAAGGAGGAGTTCTTTCCTCCAACGATGGAAGTGTCAGTGATACCAATCTGATCAAACCATTTAATATTAGAACTCATATTATTACAAATTAAATAGACAAGTGGTGGCAAAATGTATAGCTAGTTAAAGTTACGCTGGCATATTAATTTTAAATATGACCTAACTCATCGAACAAATGAATTGATAGTTAAAACTTAACAGTAATAATTGATCAAATTTTGATAATTTTAGGCAAAATTTTTATATGAAATCGATCAAATTATTTCTACTTGCGATTTTAATACTTGGTTACGTGCAGCATGGCTTTTCGCAAATCAATAAAGTTACTTTACCCAATGGATGGACACTGACTCCAATTGGAAAACAATTGCCATTAGGTGACTTGCCTTTGAATATGGCAGTGAGCCCCAACAAAAATTTATTAGCTATAACCAATAATGGACAAAGTTCACAGACCATACAATTAGTAGACGTAAAAACAGAAAAACTTTTAGACGCTATCTCAATTGATAAAAGTTGGTATGGCTTAGTTTTTAGTGCCGATAATAAAAGCTTATATGCTAGCGGAGGCAATGACAATAGAATTCTAATATATAATGTACAATCCAAAAAATTGAATTTAATCGACTCTATACAATTGGGAAATAAATGGCCTGTTAAAATTTCACCGTCGGGTATTTGTGTAAATAATACCGAACATATCCTGTATGTAGTAACCAAGGAAAATAATTCATTGTACGAAATAAATTTGAAGACGAAAAAAATAGCAGTATACCCGCTAGGGTCAGAAGCCTATACTTGTTTATTAAGCGCAGATAAAAAACAATTATATATTTCGCTTTGGGGAAGTGATCAATTGTTGGTCTGGAATACCGTTACAAAAAAAGTAACCAAAACAATAGCAATTGGCGATAACCCGAATGAACTATTGTTGACCAAAAACGGACAATACTTATACGTAGCCAACGCCAACGACAATTCGGTGGCCGTAGTAAATACAAATACGCTTACTGTTGAAGAGGTATTAAATGCGGCTTTATTCCCAAATGCGCCAAATGGGTCTACCACAAACGGATTGGCATTGAATGAAGCTGAAACTAAACTATACGTAGCAAATGCAGACAATAACTGCTTAGCAGTTTTTAATGTTGCCAAAAAAGGATTTAGTGAAAGTATTGGTTTTATCCCAGTTGGATGGTACCCGACAAGTGTAAAAATTATTAATAATAAAGTGTTTGTTGCAAACGGGAAAGGATTAACCTCTCTTGCAAATCCAAATGGACCAAGCCCAGTTCGCAAAAAGGAAACCGTAAACTTTCAAGCAGGTGATGAAAATGCAAAAGTGAAACAAGTTGAATATATTGGAAGTTTATTTAAAGGTACCCTCTCTGTTTTTGCTGAGCCAAGCACAAACAAACTAGCAGCGTACACAAAAATGGTATATGCTAACACTCCCTACACGAAGGAAAAAGAATTGGTTGCCAATGGAGAAGCAGGGAATCCTGTACCTCACAGAATTGGCGATAAATCCCCTATTAAACACGTTTTTTATATCGTTAAAGAAAACAGGACCTATGACCAGGTATTGGGAGATATGACACAAGGCAATGGCGATACGAGTTTAGTCCTATTCGGGAAAGATATCACCCCAAACCAACATGCAATAGCTTCGGAATTTGTTTTATTGGATAATTTTTACGTTGATGCCGAAGTTAGCGCAGATGGACATAACTGGACCATGGCCGCCTATGCGAATGACTATACCGAAAAAAATTGGCCAACTAGTTATGGCGGAAGAGGCGGGACCTATGATTTTGAAGGGCAAAAGAAAATTGCTTACCCTAAAGGTGGTTTTTTATGGGACCATGCCTTAAAAGCGAAAGTAAGTTTTAGAACATATGGCGAATTTGCAGACAATTACAAAGCCAATTATCCAACTTTAGAAGGAAAGTTTTGCAATTACTATACAAGTTGGGATCAGAAAGTAGCAGATACTACAAGGTTTCAACAATGGAAGAGAGATTTTGATTCTTTGTTAGCTATTAACAAAGTACCGGCCTTAAATACATTACGGATGATCAATGACCATACCGAAGGCACTAAAATTGGTAGACCTACCCCTTATGCGCATGTTGCAGACAACGACTACGCAGTTGGGTTATTTGTTGAATATTTAAGCAAGAGCCCTATTTGGAATGAATCAGTCGTATTTATATTAGAAGACGATGCACAAAATGGAGCAGACCACGTGGACGCACATCGTTCCCCTGCTTTTATTGCAGGCGGATTGGTAAAAAGAAAAATGGTGGATCATACGATGTACACGACTTCAGGAATGCTTCGTACCCTCGAATTAATATTAGGTATTCCACCTATGAGTCAATATGACGCAGCCGCAGAACCTATGTGGCGTTGCTTTACAAGTAAGGCAGATAGTACTCCATTTAAATCAATACTACCCACAGTTAACTTAAAAGAAAAAAATACGAAGCAAGATAAATTAGCACGACTAAGTGCATCATTAGATTTTAGCAAGGAAGATAATGTGCCAGATTTGCTATTCAATCAATTATTATGGAAGGCGATTAAAGGAGTAAATACACCAGTGCCTGCCCCAAGAAGGAGTGCATTTTTAAAACTAATAGAGACAGACTAAAAAAAGGAATAATATCAATAGGGTAAAATGGAAAGCACCCGCTTATCGTTTTACCCTATTTTTTTTGCGATATGATCTAATACTTCAAATGCTGTTTCGGCCATCTTGTTGCCTTTGTTATCCAACAGAGGGTTGATTTCAGTAAATTCAATACAGCAAACTTTATTGGATTGCAAGAATTGATCAATGATTTCTTTTATTTCATTGGCAAAAAAACCGATGGGCACCGGCGTTCCCGTCCCATTTGATACACTATCACTATCCATTGAATCGACATCAAATGAGATATAGATAGAATCACAATTCGTCAATTGATTTAATGCCTCATCGACACAAATTTTAATGCCTCTATACCTTACTTCAGCTACCTCATAGTGCTTTATCTTATTTTCCGTAATTAAATACTGCTCGGCGGATTCATAATCACGAAGTCCAAAAAATATTAAATCTGAAGCTGCTATTTTTTCACCTTTTAATCCAATATTTTTCATGCGGTTCCAAAATTGGGCAGTAATGTCACCGGGCTCATTGGTTTGACATTCGGCATTATCAACACCTAGTGCAGCAGCTAAAGGCATTCCGTGAATATTTCCGGATGGGGAAGTGAAAGGGGAGTGCAAGTCGGCATGCGCATCAATCCATATCACACCAATCCTACTGTTGGGCTTTGCAGCTTTGATTCCGCTAATGGTACCTAATGCGGAAGAGTGATCACCCGAAAGGACGATTGGGAAATAACCTTGTTCTAAATTGTCTTTAACAACTTCTGCAACTCTCTCACACTGCTCAACCACATGTTCGATTCGTTTTGCAAACGTATTGGTGTTCTTATTGTAAATAGTTTCATTGTGCGTTTCAACATCTTGAAAAAGATGTGTATGAAAAAATTCATTGCCTTGGTTGATCGCCGCAATTTCGATTGCATCAATACCAAGGTCAGAGCCCCTAGTCCCAGCTCCAATATCAGATCTATTTTTTATTATTTTTATTTTCATAAAGGTAGTTAGCCAAAGTTAGTCAATTTCAAGGTCGTATTTCCCTACTAATCCAATTAAACCACTTACTGAAAATTTTGCTTTTTTAATCCTATTCATTACTGGATCAATAGAAAAATTATAGGCAGTTTTAAAATCTACTTTTTCCAAATTAGTGTTGCTAAAAGCTGCATTGAACAAATCACAATTATCAAATTTTGAAGCACTTAGATCACAATCTGTGAAATCAACTTCGTGCATCTGACAATCAGTAAAATTAGTTCTTTTGATTTTCGTTTTATAGAATGTAGAATGATTTAATATACAATTTGCAAAACTAAAAGAAAGGCCAAAATCATTACAAGTGTCAAATTGAATCCCTATTAACTTGCAATTTATAAACTTAACATCACTCAACACCACTTTCAATAGTTTGGTATTGCTAAAATTACACCCAACAAATTCGCAATCGATAAAATCATTATGAGAAAGTTGTGCATTTGAAAAATTACAGTTTGTAAAAATGCAATGTTCATATTCTCCGTTGGGGAACGGCAATAATGTATAATCAATTTTCTCAAACGATTGCTCTTCTATATAGCTTCTTTCCATTTTTTTAGATTCAATACTTTAGTTTAATAGGAATTCATTCTCAATTATAAATACAGCGGCACCGCTTAAAAATCCAACTAGTGCAATCCAACTCACTTTTTTCAAGTACCAGAAAAAATCTATCTGCTCCATCCCCATCACAACGACACCTGCAGCAGAGCCAATGATTAAACAAGACCCACCAGTGCCAGCACTATAAGCAAGCAGCTCCCAAAAATAATGATCCGTAGGATATACTTGAAGGCTATACATGCCTTGTAATGCAGCCACTAAGGGCACATTGTCAAAGACAGATGAAATCAACCCAATGCCTAACGCAACAATATTGTTATTATTTCCAGCAAACTTATCCAAGTAAGTAGCCAACTGAGGCAAAAATCCAACAAAAGACAAACTCGCAATACTCATTAGAATACCAAAGAAAAATAAAATACTAGGTGTGTCAATTTTTCGAAGTGCATGATTCACAGATAATTGTCCTTTTTCAATGGCGCTTTTTTTTGCATGTATCAATTCAACCGAAACCCACATTACCCCTAAACTAAACAACATACCCATATAAGGAGGCAAGTGAGTGATTGTTTTAAAAACTGGCACAAATAAAAGACATGCAATCCCAATAAAAAATACCAAGTTCCGTTCAAAACTATTTGCATTAAAATTCAAATCTTGTTCAGCGACTTCCTTGATCTGAATCTTCCCCTTTATTTGATAATTAATAATAATGGTAGGTACTAGCATGCATACCCAACTCGCAAAAAATGTTTCTTTAACAATATTCAATGGCGTGATTTGCCCTCCAATCCATAACATCGTTGTAGTGACGTCACCTATTGGACTCCAAGCCCCTCCTGCGTTAGATGCGATTATTACCATGCCCAATAATAGCCATTTGGTTTTTTTATCCACAATTAATTTATTCAAAATAGACAGCATCACAATTGCAGTAGTAAGATTGTCTAAAATAGCCGACAAGAAAAAAGCGGTAATAGAGATAACCCAAATTAATTGCGTCTTATTGTTCGTTTTTATTTTTTCAGCGATAAATTGGAACCCATCATGTGCATCTATCAATTCAACAATCGTCATTGCACCCAGTAAGAAAAAAATAATTTCACTCGTTGCCGATAAATGGTGTGCTAACCCCGTTAATACTAACGACGTGTCAGCCGATTGCATCACCACCAACGTCCAACAGATCACGCCTGTTATCAAAGCAGTAGCCGCCTTATTTATTTTGATAGCATGCTCAAAAATGATTGCAAGATATCCTACTATAAATACTGCTATGACTGACAAACCCATAAGTTTACTAATTGGTTCGAATAAAGATAGCCTAAGTTTTTCACCTATTAAATAAGCCCCTTTAAAAAAAGTCAAGCATAAATGTTCAATTAAATTATAAATGTCAATACATTTGATCATCAGCTAATTCGCTATTCACTTTCAATTGAATTAACATTATGAAACAACAATTTACAATTGTTATCGCGCTATTGTTGTCTGCGAGCCTAAATGCGGCACAGGTAGATACCATAAGCATACAGAGCAGCTATTTGCACAAAGCATCAAAAACTGTTGTGATTACCCCAACAGTCAGCAAAACGAAAGGCCAACATTTTCCTGTAGTGTACTTACTACATGGATATGGTGGGAGCTATGCAAATTGGATTAGAATTGCCCCTCAACTAGCGCAGAAATCAGATGAATTAGGCATCATAATCGTTTCTCCGGATGGAGGAAAGGGGAGTTGGTATTTTGATAGCCCAATTGATACCAGTATCCAATACGAGTCCTATATCACTAAGGAACTACTACCTTATGTAGACGAACACTACCCTACAGTTAATAAAAGTACCGCAAGAGCAATTACAGGGTTAAGCATGGGAGGCCATGGAGGGTTATTCTTGTCTATACGACATACCGACCTGTTTGGCGCAGCGGGAAGTATGTCTGGCGGTGTAGACTTCAGACCTTTCCCCGATAATTGGGATATTAAAAAATCATTAGGAGCTTATGCTACCAATAAGCAATTATGGGATAGTAATGTGGTGGTGAATTTAATACAAGGGCTGCGCAATAAGCAGCTGGATATTATAGTGGATTGCGGAGTAGACGATTTCTTCCTTCAAGTAAATAGAGACTTACATAAAAAACTTATTGAGCTAAAAATAGATCACGATTATATTGAAAGGCCAGGTGCACACAATGGTGCATACTGGAATAATAGCGTTGACTATCAACTACTCTATTTTAAAAAATATTTTGACCTGCACATATAACTGAGGCAAGCGCATAAAAAAAGGAGGCAATTTTCATTGCCTCCTTTTTTTGTATAAATTCTTACTAATTAAAAGGTGATTTCAATTTTAGCGAATACATATCTTCCGTTCATACCCAATTGCGTAACTCTGCGAGAGTAGTTAAATTGGTTATTAGAAGTAATACCGTTATTATTTGCAATACCTCTTTGATAAGCAGTTTGTGTTTCAATGAACTTGTCATAAGTACCGCTTGCTGGATCAACATCCAATTTCAAGTAAGATCCTTTAGACGCGATCAACAAATCAGAATAGATATCGAACAAGTTGTTTGCACCTGCAGAGAATCTAACTTTATCAGATACTTTGTATCCAACACTTAAGTCAGTAACCACTTTAGGGCTTAACACTTGCTTGTAGAACCAGTTAGTTGTACCACCACCTTCGATATGAGTTACTTCACCGAAGTAAGTGTTTCTAAGGAACACATTGAACTTGTCTAATTTATAAGAAACAGAGAAGTAACCTTTTACTTTTGGATTACCGTCAACTAATGAAGCCTTGTTAATTGGACTCATGTATGTAGCTTCTCTACCTGCTAATTGAGTAGATACTTTTGTTTTTCCTAAGATTTCTCTTTTAGATAAAGTTGTAGCT
>CALPKD020000015.1 GCA_943324055.2 Chitinophaga pinensis | reverse complement strand
AGGGGGAGTTTAAAAAATTGGGTTTAATGAATGACTTATTAGACCTTTCCCCCGAGTCAGTCAACGGGGCAAGCTTTATTAATGGCAATAAGAAATTGATTCTTACCGGAACAAGACCAATTATAATTTCTGATTCAAATGGTAAGATCGTTTTTAAATTTTATGATTTACCAAAAGCGTTAAGCAAAGGAATCGGAACAGTGCAATATATCTCCCCATTTGAGCGCTATGTAATCAACGAAGAAGGCATTTATTTATGGAATGAAAAAACAGGCATCGTTAAGCCTCTAACAAAAAACATACAATTCAAACGAGGTAAGGATTTAATTTCTGGACCCACTTTAAAAGTGGTAGATGGTAAAATGGCATTTGTTGCGACGTACGGAAATGGATTAATTAAAGTGGACCTTGAAAAGCAAACAAAAACCTTTTTAACACTAAAAGATGGTATACCCAATGTTTTCTTATATGATATTTATGCTGGAAAAGATAACACTTTATGGATTTCGTCCAACTATGGCTTGATTAGGTACAACCCTTACACCAATAAGTTCAGAAGCTTTGGCCCTGCTGAGGGTGTGCAAGATTATGAATTTAACACGAATAGTTCTTTTCAAAAACCAGATGGTGAAATATTTTTTAATGGTGTTGCGGGATTAAATTTTTTCTATCCTGATGCAATTAAGGAAAACACGACCCCGCCTATTGTAATTATTCAAAAAGTAACCACTAAGGATACCACATTATATATTGAATCAACAAAAGCTAAAACAGCATTTGTGATTGAATACAATAATAATAATTTGGCATTCGATTTTGTAGCCTTCAATTTTAGAGATGCAGCAAAAAATAAATATGCCTATAAGATGGAAGGCTACGATGATGATTGGATTTATGCAGAGACGCGTCGCTTTGCTTCTTATACAAATTTAAGAGAAGGGACCTACACTTTCAAAGTAAAGGCAGCTAATAGCGATGGCGTTTGGAATGAAGAAGGAGCAAGTATGGTGATTAAAATTTTACCTCCTATTTGGAGAACCTGGTGGGCTTATCTTTTATATGCAATTGTAATTGGTGGCTTTGCGTATGCTTTCACAAAATTCAGAGAAAGAAAACAAATAAAAAAATTAGAAGATGAGCGAAAAAACGGAGAATTAGCCGAAGCAAAAGCGTTACAAGATAAATTATTGCCAAAAGTGTTGCCTAATTTACCTGACCTAGACATAGCAACTTATTTAAGAACCTCAACAGAGGTAGGGGGTGATTACTACGATTTTTTCCTTCAAGAAGATGGTTCTTTATATGCTGTATGTGGTGATGCAACAGGACACGGTATGCCTTCGGGGATGCTAGTATCCATTACTAAAGCAGGAATTATAGGGTTACCAAAGTTGGAGCCAAACGAAATGTTAAGTGCCCTAAACCGAGTGGTGAAAAAAGTAGACTTGGGCATTTTACGTATGAGCTTGAACATCGCTTACATTAATGGTAGTGAACTTACTTTAAGTTCTGCGGGTATGCCTCCTTATTTTATTTACAGATCAGAGTCAAAAACTACGGAAGAAATTATGATTGCCGGCATTCCTTTGGGAAGCTTTAATAATGCAAATTATGATCAAATTAATACCAGCTTTAAGAAAGGAGACATTTTAGTTATTATATCAGATGGCCTACCAGAAGCGCCTAACGCAACAGGTGACCTGTTCGATTATCCAAAAGTACAAAGTATCATAAACAATAATAGCACGCTTTGTGCTCAGGAAATGATAACACAATTGATGGTAGAGGCAGATGCATGGTTGGCAGGACAACACAACCCGGATGATATAACCCTCGTTGTTATAAAACATAAATAAAAAATCATAAATCAACAAAATGAAAAAACCAACAGTTGAACTCAAGTTGCCAATCATTCCAAATATGGAATTAATTGCGACACAAACAGCTGAAGTGATTGCAAGACACATGAACCTTACCGAGGATCAGTCAGGTGAAATAAGTATGGCGCTCATCGAAGCATGCATTAATGCATTTGAACACTCAAAAGCAGAAAACAATGTCTACATCCATTTTTTAATTGAAGAAAATTCATTAGTCATTAAAGTAATTGACCAAGGTATTGGATTTGATAAAACGAAGGTGGAGATACCTAAAATTGAAAATAAAATTGGGCACGACGAACGCAAGCGTGGCTGGGGATTACAGCTTATCCAAGAATTAATGGATTCAGTCGAATTTGAATCTAATAACGAAGGAACGACCGTTACAATGAAAAAAAATATTAAATAAATTTTAAATAGACAATACAATGAGCGATTTTATTACAAGCGTAAAAGAGATGAATGGTATTACACTAATCGAAACAAACGGTTACTTGAATAATGTAGGAGGAGAGGAAATTTCTACGATTTGCTATGCAAAAATGGGAGAAGGTCAAACTAAGTTTTTAATTAATATGGCAGGCACTAAGATAGTTAATAGCATTGGCGTTTCTATTTTAATTGAAATTATTGAAAAGCTACAAGAAGTGAATGGCAAGATTGGTTATTACAACCTAGCGCCAATCGTTTCAAAAACCTTTAACATCATGGGCTTAACAAAATATTCGACTGTTTTTGAAACAGAGGAATTGGCTGTTAATGAATTATAATGCCAAGCGCCTTTAACATAAATGAGCTTCAGTTAAAGTACCTTGAATTAGAGACGCTATTGGATATCACAAACGAGCTAAACTCGTTTGATCAAATTTCAGTCCTACTTCAGGAAATACTGATTAAATCCTGTGGTGTCTTAAATGCGTCATCGGGTTTGATTTTGATTGAAGACAACAATTCCGATGTTTTGTCGATTGGTGCCGATTTTAATTTGGACACTTCTGTTTTGAAAGGGCTCATCTTTAATAAGAAAAAGGGTTTTATCAGTGAAATCCATGAAAACAGAAAGGCAATCAATATTAGCATTGTCGATGATTTGTTTTTGTCTAAAACTGATTGCAAGTTTGGCTTAATTGCGCCTTTATTAGATAAGAAGAACTTGGTGGGTGTTATTATTTTATTTGATAAAGAATCAAGACAGGGCATTTCTCCATTTCAAGAGTCAGATGGCAATATGCTATCGGCTATTGCCTCACAGGCAAGTGTAGCGTATAATAATATTAAATTGATTGAGAGTATCAAGGAGGCCAAAACCTTTAATGATAACGTTATGCAATCTATTGTTACGGGCGTTTTCACCACTAATTTAATGGGAGAAATCAACCACATTAATAGGGCGGCAGCTAATATTATTAATTTAGATCGCGATCAGGTGCTAGGCAATCACTACGAATACGTATTTGAGTCCAATGAGTTATTGAATCAACTGATCACAAAGTGCGAGATGGAGTCCAAAACGCTTTCTGAAACTCAAATATTATTGGAGTGTAATGGAAAAGCAACAACTGTTAATATTTCAGTATCTCCTTTGTTGAATGATTCCAATGAACCAATTGGGTCGGTGGTTGCCATGGAAGATTTAAGCAACCTAGACAAATTAAAATCGACTTTCAAAAAGTATGTATCCAAGCAAATTGTGGACCAGTTATTAGAAAACGAGGAATTACTAAACTTGGGTGGACAGGAACAAGAAGCTACTATTTTATTTTCGGATATAAGAGGTTTCACTTCTATGTCTGAGACCATGGCGCCGAACGAAGTTGTGGAAACCTTGAATGAGTATTTCAATTTAATGATTGAAATTATTTTTAAGTACAATGGGACTTTAGATAAAATTATTGGAGATGCTTTGATGGTAATCTTCGGCGCACCTATTGCACACCAGTCTGACACGGAGAACGCCGTTAAAACTGCCATTGAAATGCAAGAGAAATTGATTGAGTTTAATCAAAACAGGATCATTAATTTAAAACAACCTATTAAAATAGGCATTGGTATAAATCGAGGGAAGGTGATTAGTGGAAACATTGGATCCAAACAGCAAATGAATTACACCGTAATTGGCGATTCGGTAAACCTTGCTTCCAGATTATGTTCTGTTGCAGCATCAGATGAAATTATTGTATCAGAGACCGTCTGGAAACACGTTAAAGATTTAAAGATATTTAAATCAAAAAAATTAAAGCCAGTGAAGGTTAAGGGAAAGGTTAAGCCTATCGAGATAAAAGAAATTTTGTACAATAGGCCCGACTTTCATTATGAGTATGCCTTTAATAAAATTGAATCCTACTTAATTGCAAATCTTCCAGCACAGTATACCTATCACACGATTGATCATATTAGGGATGTCGTGGAACAGGCCGAAAGGATCGCAAAAAAAGAAAAAGTCGAAAAATCGGTTATTGATGATATAAAATTAGCGGCCTGGTTACATGATGTTGGGTATATATGGGAGCCATTGCGACACGAAGCGAGGGGCGCCGAATATGCAACGTCTATTCTAACCGAAATGAAATTTCCTAAATCAAAAATTAACTTAATTACAGGAATGATCATGGCTACAAAAATTCCACAATCCCCAAAAAATATTTACGAAGAAATTATTTGTGATGCTGATTTAGATTATTTAGGAAGAGACGATTATGCCGTAAATAGCAATGGATTACTTCAGGAAATAGAATTAAATAAAAAACTAAATAAAAAAGACTGGCTTACACTTCAAACTAATTTTTTAAATCAACACAATTTCTTCACAAAAGCATCGCAACAACTAAGAAGCCCCAAAAAGGCGTTGATATTAAAAAAACTACAAGAAACAACAAAATAAAAATTATTATGGCAGAAGCAGGACATAGTGTAAACAAAAACCATTTTCAATTAGACCGCATTTCCTTTTTTACAGATGGAGTTTTTGCAATAGCAATTACTTTATTGGTAATCGAATTTAAGGTTCCGGTTATTGAACACCCAACGGATCATCTTTTGTGGGACTCGTTAAAGGAAATGGCTTGGAAGCTACTTGGTTTTATTATTAGCTTTTGCATTGTTGGATATTATTGGTCTGTACATCATAGAATTTTTGGGTATGTTGAAAAGTATACCGCCAGGTTGATTTGGCATAACCTACTTTTTTTATTCTCGGTGGTATTGCTCCCTTTTACCTCTGGACTACTAGGCGAGTATGCTTCGGCTTCGGATTTGCATATTCCCTATGGTTTCTATGTAATCAACATCTGTTTGACAGCAGTAATGAATGCTTTGCTATGGTTTTATGTGAGCAATCCTAAGCATAATTTATTAACACATAAAATTTCAAAAGAAAGAATTTTACTTGGATTTTATTTTACACTTGTTGTGCCTGTATTATTTATTATATCATTTATTGTGACGACCTACGATCAGTCAATCGGAAGATTAATTCCAATCTTAATCCCCATCGTCTTAAAATACGGTTTAACAGGATTAACTAAAAAAGCAATGAAGCAAGAAGTTATTTAGTAAAATAGTATCTAACCCAATGATTTGTGATTTATCTTCTTATTTTTGAGACTAAATTAATTGTCTTATATTCACTGCATAAATAAAAAACATGAGCGAAAACTTAATTATTACCATATGGATTTTGTCGGCTATTTACTGCTTATACAAGCTTAACAAAAGGTCTAAGGCAACTTCACTAGATGGTGTAATCGGACACACTCCAGGCTTAGAAGTAATCATGGTTATTTTATTAGGCCCATTGTTAGCGCTTATAGACGTATCTCTAACATGGATTAAAATTTATACTGCTGCCGAAGAGGCTAGAAGGAGAGGAGACAAAAACTAATTTTTCTCAAAACTGAATGTTGTAAATTGGTTGTAGCCTTTCAAGACTTAGCCGCTCGTTACCTGGAGTAATTTTCCCTGATGGAGCTAGCCTTTGATGGAATATTTTAAGTAGTAACAGAAATAACAAACACGAATCAAGTTATAATGCCTCAGTTGCATCTATTTTAATCCATACAAAGGATCCAACGAGCACAATCATCCCAATAAGCATAAGCGGTAAGTAATAACCATAGCTATTCGCCAAGTATCCAAATAGGACGGTGCTCATATAGGCACCCACCAAACCTGCTGTATTCATTGCACCTGATACTGCTCCGCTTTTACGCCCGCCAATATCCATTGCTACAGCCCAAGCAACCGGGGCAGTAACGTCCATACAGGCCATACCAGCGCCTAAGGCGATAATCGCGGTTAGGTTGTTGGTTACAAGAGATGCGCCAATCAGGCATAAGCCTGAAACAAATAAACCTACCATTGGCACAATGCGACGTCCCCATTTTTTCCCAATGCGCAAACAAGCTTTGTCACTAATCCATCCGCCGGTGAAACAGCCAAGGGCTGCTAATATATAAGGTAAGGAAGATGCCCATATTAATTCTTCCCTAGGTATCAAACGCCCTTTCTCTAAATAAGTATGAAACCAACTTTGAAAAAAGTAAGCTCCAATTGCGTAACAAAAGTACATGCTCATTAAAAACCATAAGTTACGAGACTTAAAAAATTTCCAATAATCCAAATCGTGTTCTGTTTTTTTATTTTCTTGATCTCTGTTTTGGTTAATAATTAATAATTCTTCAGCAGTAATTGTTTTACAGTCTGCTGGATTTTCTTTATGCAATACAATCCAAAATATAACCCAAATAAACCCAGCGACACCTAGTACATAAAATGGCATATGCCAATTAAATTTTGTTTGTAATGGCAAAACCAAAAAAGGAGTAAGTGCAGCGCCTATTCGTGAAAAGCCCCATATGGTTGCTTGCGCACGCGCACGCTCTAGTGCAGGAAACCATTTATTTAAAACGATTGATATATTAGGGTATGCTCCGGCTTCACCTACGCCAAATAAAAAGCGTACGACAAGTAACATGATGAACCCGGTTGAGAATCCAGTGAGGATTGTAAAAAAAGACCACCAAATTACTACACGTGCCAAAACTGTTTTACCCCCAAGCTTATCCCCTAGCCATCCCGTTGGAATTTCAAAAGCGCCATAGGCCAATGTAAATATCCCCAGTATCCATCCCCATTGCACCGTACTAATATGCAGGTCCTCCATAATAGAGGTACTTGCTGATGAAAGTGCAATACGATCCAGAAAAGTAATCATTGAAAGGATGGACAAACCTGCTAGAACCTGATATCTTTTTTTCATAGTCTGTAGGGGCTGATATATTACTAAAATAAACATTTTAGCCTAAATAACAACGAGCTTACTATTCAACTTACAATACAATTTGGCATTAAAAAAGCCGCTCGATTTATCGAGCGGCTTAAAATAAGTATAGTGAACTAGGATTATACTCTGTAAAAATCAGCTTTCCAATTTTGGATAGCTAATTTGATTTCCTTGTTTGATAAGTTTTCTTTGATTGCACGATCTACTAAAGCAACAAACTCGCTATCGGGAGCGAAGCGTAATGCAATGATTTGTTGCACAGTCAATTCGCTTGGGAATAATTTTCCTGTTAATACATAATAGCGTAAGTTTTCGTCGGCACGTATTGCCCTATCCTGCGCTTTCAAGGGGAAGGTGCGGATGTAAATCCACAATACAACTAATATAAAGGCAACCAAACAAAGTAAAGATGCTAAGTATTTATTTTCAGGAGTTGCTCGAAAAAAATAATTAATAGATCCGCCCAGTAAGGCTAATATAGAAAGCATTGCTACATAGTGAAAACCAGGAACCATTTTAGCATGGTTTTTAAAATTTTGTTCTTGCATAGTTTGATTTTTATTGAGAAGCAAGTTAGGTTATTTAATTCTTTTAAAATCTAAATCCTGAAAGTCGAAACTAAAATCGGTCAATGGTGAAATTGAATTCATTTTTATACCAGATGGCTTCCCATCCATATCTGTACTGAATAGTATAAATGCGTCGGCATCCATACTGCGGTCAGTCCAACGGGCAATTAAAGTATTTCCTTTATATGGGAATAATTCACCGCTTATTTTAGGGGAGCGCTTTGAAGCAATCCAGGGTTTCCCGTTCATAATGCTAATTTCTACATCGCCAAACCATTGGTCTTGATAGATGCCCACATAGGGTTCTAGGTTAAATCTGCCTGCGTTTTTCTTTTCTTGCTCAGCAATACTTTTTGCTACCTCCTCGTTTATTTTTTTTGCTTCTGCTTCTCCTGCTTTAACCCTGTCGCTATAAATCTTCACCCAATTCATTCCGGTTATACCTAGGTAACTATCTTTTATGGTATTGCTTATTGCGCTGAACGCTGCGCCAGACTGTTGATTAGTGAACACCATAATACCCAACTGAAGTTCGGGAAACATAACCACCTGTGTAACGATGCCAGCCAAACCTCCAGTATGTGTTACCTGTTTGTACCCTTTTACATCACTCAAAAACCACCCAAGTCCATAAGCTGAAAAATGTGTATTATAAGGCGCCACGGTGCGCGCACTAATAATGGTTTGTGGTGACCACATTTCCTCATGCGTTTCTTCGCTGAATAGTTTTTGTTTTAAACTATCACCATATTTGCCGTGATTCATTTGTGCAATTAACCATTTACTTTCATCTATTATATTACTCCAAATGCCTCCTGCTGCATTTGCGGATTCACTCCATTCAATGTCAATGGTTTCTATTTTTCCGTTTATTGGTGCATGTGGTTTTATGCTATTACTTTTATCTTTTATCCTTGCAATAGATGCCGCACTATTATTCATGCCCAATGGTTTCATGAACCTTTGTTCAACAAATTCTTCCCAACTTAATCCTGATACTTTTGCCACTATTTCGCCTGCCACAATATATAAATTATTGTCATAGTCATATTTCGTTCTAAAACTAGAAACGGGTTTTAAGTAGCGTAAATTATGTATGATATCTTTTTTAGTAAAATCACTTTTGTCGGGAAACATCATTAAGTCTCCTGCACCTAAGCCCAATCCGCTGCGGTGTGTTATTAAATCTCGAATCGTAAAATCGTCGGTTACATATGGGTTGTACATTTTAAATTCGGGTATATAATCCGTTACCTTGTCGTCCCATTTTATTTTCTTTTCATCAACAAGTACTCCTAAGGCGGCAGTAGTATAGGACTTTGAATTTGAAGCAATGCCAAATAAAGTATATTCGTCAACCTTCTTTCCTGTTCTTAAATTGGCAATTCCGTAACCCTTAGCGTGTATTAATTTTCCATCTTTAATTACACCTACGGCAATGCCTGGTACGTCAAATGTTTTTAATGTTAGTGCAACTAGCGAGTCAATAGCACTACTCGTTATAATATTTTTTGGTTGTGTACTAGCGCACGTGCTTGTCACTAATAGGATAGTAAAAAGGAAGTAAAAAATACGGTTCATATTTTTAAAAATTTAGTACTTAAAATTAGGCTTTATTCTAAACTAAAGCGTACAAATACGCTGATCGGCAATCAACAAGAATAATATATTTATAATCTGATAAACATAATTCCCAAAATGGGAACTTTATACTACCTTTGAATTATATATTTAATGAGAGTGATCGCTAAAAAAACATTAAAAAATTGCTGGATACAATACTCGGATTGTGAGCAACAGCTAAAGACTTGGTATCAAGAAGCTAGCGAATCCAAATGGAAGTCGTCTGCTGATATTAAACGGCTTTACCCGTCAGCGAGCATACTTGCCGATAATAGGGTGGTTTTTAATATAAAAGGCAATACCTATAGGTTGGTTGTCAGGATTAATTATGATTATTCAATGGTGTGGATCCGTTTTATTGGTACGCATACACAATATGATAAAATAGACGCCACTAAAATTTAAGTTACAATGAAATTGAAACCGATAAAAACCAAGAAGGAGTATAAGCTTGCCTTGGAAAGGCTTGAAATAATTTTTAGTGCAAAGGCTGGAACGCCACAGGGAGATGAATTGGATATACTTGGAATGCTCATTGATAAATATGAGAACGAACAGTTTCCCATTGCTTTACCTGATCCAATAGAAGCGATTAAGTTTAGAATGGAACAAATGGGATATTCGCAATCCGACCTTGCTAAAGTAGTTGGACTAAAGAGTAGAGCTAGTGAGATTTTAAATAAGAAAAGAAAACTTTCTTTAGAGATGATCCGAAATTTACATCAGACACTAAATATTCCAACCGCTATTTTAATTCAAGATTATCAAATAAGTTAATGATTTTTCAATACGCATCGGACCTGCATTTAGAATTCCCTAAAAACAAAAAAGTTTTTAACAAGCACCCACTAAAACCTATTGGTGAAGTACTGCTTTTGGCAGGTGACATCATGCCTTTTGCTGAAATAGATAAACACAATGATTTCTTTAATTATATCTCAGACCATTTTAAAACCACTTATTGGATCCCGGGAAACCATGAGTACTATGGTTTTGACGCTGCAAATAAGCATGGCAAAATATACGAGACGATCAGGCCTAACCTATTTTTAATTAACAATGACACCGTTGTAATAGACGACAAGCAATTAATTTTTTCTACCCTGTGGACGCATATTGGTCCCGTGAATGCATGGGCAATCCAAAAGCGCATGAATGATTTTAATCAAATTAAATTTAATGGTCAGCTGCTTAACCCCATGGATTATAATTTTTTACATGCTGAAGCAATGGCTTTTTTGAGTCCGGCAATAGAAGAAAAAAATGATTTTAAAAAAATAGTAGTTACACATCAGGTCCCCACCTTCTTTAACTATCCAAATAAATATAAAAATGATATTATTAGAGAAGGCTTTGCTGTTGAGCTTTTTGACCTAATCGAACCATCTGGGATATGTAATTGGATTTTTGGACATCATCATCATAACTTGCCTCCTTTCCTTGTTGGTAAAACGAAACTGTTTACCAATCAGTTGGGATATGTTCAATACAATGAACACAATCGCTTTATGAAAGATGCCACCTTTGAATTATAATTTTTTTGTTCAAGGATCGGTGTCGAATTGTAGAAAATTTCTACTCATTCATAAATCCTTCTTACGCATAATGCACACTATTTCATAATTTGCAGGTTATTATGAGAGGGCATCGTTTTTTAAATTTTAATCCACAGGACAATCAAAAGAGCAAGTTTGAACAACTGCTTGATCTTTTCACGCAGCTCCTTACCTACACCAATGGAGATGCGAGTGAAGCCTTGGACTGGCTGAACCAATTAGACCGCTCTCATAAGCTTACAGACGATAAATATGGAATCGGCGATTTTATAGATGATCTTAAGCAAAACGGTTATTTAAAAGAGGATCCGAAAGATGGCAAGTTCGCAATTACTTCAAAGACCGAACAAACCATTCGCCAAAAAAGCCTAGAGGAGATTTTCGGAAAGCTTAAAAAAACAAAGCCAGGAAGCCACCAGACAACAAAAGCGGGACAAACGGGGGAATTAAATTCCGATACCCGTTCGTTTCAATTTGGGGATCAAATGGAACAAATTGACTTTACAGAGAGCATTAAGAATGCACAAATTAATAGAGGCGCCGATTCTTTTTCGATGCATGAAGATGATTTAGTAATTAGAGAAGCGGATTACAAAACGCAAACGTCTACCGTTTTAATGATTGACATTTCTCATTCGATGATTTTATATGGAGAGGATCGAATTACGCCTGCAAAAAAAGTGGAGATGGCCTTGAGTGAATTGATTACAAAAAAATATCCTAAGGACACCTTGGATATTGTGGTATTTGGAAACGATGCATGGCAGATTGAAATTAAAGATTTACCCTACCTACAAGTAGGACCTTATCATACGAATACTGTTGCTGGGCTTGAATTAGCTATGGATTTACTACGTAAAAGAAAAACGTCCAATAAGCAAATATTTATGATTACCGATGGTAAGCCTACCTGTTTAAAAATAGGTGGAAAATATTATAAAAATAGTTTTGGCCTAGATCGTAAAGTAGTAAACCGTTGCATCAACTTAGCTTCTCAGTGTAAAAAATTAAAAATTCCAATTACTACTTTCATGATTGCTTCTGATCCTTATT
>CALPKD020000014.1 GCA_943324055.2 Chitinophaga pinensis | reverse complement strand
TCTATTCTTTTAGCTGAGTAGGCTTCCTTACTTACCAAAGGATGATAAAAATTGTTTCTGTTTGGATTTTGAATCCCTACAAACTCCTTCTCCACTAAAATCTTTAGAAGAGTTGCCACTGTATTATGATGTGGCTTTGGCTCATCTATTGCCTCTAAAACATCTTTAATAAATCCGCCCTTATCCAATGCCCATAAGGCTTGCATGATTTGCTCTTCGGCTTGTGTCAATTTTTTCATAATCTGTTTATTTTCCTTCTAACTAAATTCTTAGTCAATATTATAACTAATATTTTAGTTACACAAAATATTTTTTCAAATAATTAGGAATTATGTCTAAAAATTCTACATTTGTGATATCAATTTAATATCAATTTACTACTATGGAAAAATTAATGCACCCTTTAAATGGTTACAAAGCAGCTTTAGCCGCTTTACTTGCATTCATTATTGGCCTTTCGACAATTATTAGTGCTGCACAAGTTGCTACGCCAGATGGATCTACTGTATTTTTTGGAATCGTCCTGATTGCTGTCGCTATTTTCCTAATTAAAGGGTTGATGGTAGTGGAGCCTAATTATAGTATTGTACTTACCTTTTTTGGTAAATACATAGGAACAGTAAGAGAGAATGGTTTGCAATTTGTAAATCCATTTTACACAAAACTAAAAGTTTCACTTCGCTCTCAAAGTGTGGAGAGTACAAAATTAAAAGTAAATGACAAACTGGGGAACCCTATCGAAATTGCTGCAGTGATTTTATACGAAGTAAGCGATACTTATAAAGCTGTTTTTGATGTGACTAATTTTAACGAGTACATGAAAAACCAAAGCGAAGCAGCTGTGCGTCATTTAGCAACTAGCTATCCTTAAGATAATATCGAAGATGAACACGCGCAAATCACTTTAAGAGATGGTGGTGAAAAAGTAATTGAAATGTTAGAGCAAGAACTAAACGAAAGATTAATAAAAGCAGGCATCACTGTTACTGAAGCAAGAATTAGCCACTTAGCCTATGCTGCAGAAATCGCTGGCGCGATGCTTCAACGTCAGCAAGCAACAGCGATTGTTGCCGCTAGAACAAAAATTGTAGAAGGCGCTGTAGGTATGGTCGAGATGGCTTTGGCTATGTTGTCCGAAAAAGATATTGTGGTTTTAGATGACGATAAAAAAGCAGCAATGGTAAGTAATTTAATGGTGGTGCTTTGTGGTGAAAAAGCGGCATCTCCTGTGTTAAATACAGGTACACTTTACTAATTCTTAAAACCATAATGTATGTCATTAGCGAAAAAAACATTTGTATTAAGAATTAACGATGAAACCTTTTCTGCTTTAGCAAAATGGGCCGAAGATGAGTTCCGAAGTGTGAATGGACAAATTGAAATGATTTTAGATAAAGCACTTAAGGAAGTAGGTAGAAAAAATAAGGAACAAAATGGGAGTTCTACTATGCTGAAACAGCAATCAAAAAAACAAAACGCAAATACTTAATTACTAAGCTATAAGTACTTCCCAGTTTGAGAAGCCTTGCATTTTGCTAAGCCTTTTGGAGGTCCTGCATATACAACCGTCCCGCCTCCATCTCCCGCTTCCGGTCCCATATCAATCACCCAGTCTGCGGCTTTTATAACATCGGTATTGTGTTCTACTACAATCAATGAATGGCCTTGATCAATTAAGGCATTAAATGCTTTTAGCAATTTATGTATATCGTGAAAATGCAAACCTGTTGTAGGTTCATCAAATATGAACAACATTTTACTAGCTGCCTTTCCTTTCCCTAAGAAACTTGCTAATTTAACACGCTGTGCTTCGCCACCACTTAAAGTATTACTGCTTTGGCCAAGTTTAACATAACCCAAGCCCACTTCTTGTAATGGACCAATAGCTGTACAAATGTTTTTCTCATCTGCAAAAAATAGAATGGCTTCATCCACACACATCTCTAATACGTCATGAATACTTTTCCCTTTATACTGAACTTCTAACACAGTTTCTTTAAACCTTTTCCCACCGCAATCCTCACAGGTTAAATGCACGTCCGCTAAAAACTGCATCTCCACTAATTGTTCGCCTTCTCCTTTACAAGTATCGCATCTTCCACCGTCTACATTAAACGAAAAATGCTTAGGCAAGAACCCCCTTATTTTTGACAGGGCTTGCTTTGAATATAAATCTCGAATCGCATCATATGCTTTTATGTAAGTAACTGGATTGCTTCGTGACGATTTGCCAATTGGATTTTGATCCACCATTTCAATCTCATCTATTAAATGCAAATCCCCTGTTAGTTCGGCATATCCTCCAGTAATTTCGGTAGGTAATTTTTTTGATTTTAGCAATGCATTATATAACACCTGCTTCACTAATGTTGTTTTACCACTTCCGCTTACACCACTCACTACACATAAACTGTGCAATGGAAAACTCACATCCATATTTTGCAAATTGTGTAAGTAAGCACCCTTTAATTGTATATTATGTTTTGCTTGGCGGGTTTTTTCGGGAATTGGAATAGACAAGGTGCCTTTTAAATACTTGCCCGTTAAACTATCCTTGTCCTTCATTAATGCCGCTGCATTCCCTACTGCAACCACTTCTCCTCCTTGGTGCGCAGCAAGTGGCCCCATGTCAATAATATGATCTGCAAGGCGCATAATTTGTTCATCATGTTCCACCACCACCACTGTATTTCCGAGGTCTCTTAAATTTTGCAACACCTTAATTAATCTTTCTGTATCCCTTGAATGCAAACCAATAGAGGGTTCATCCAATATATATAAGGAATTGGTTAAGTTGCTTCCTAGACATCTTGTCAATTGAATACGCTGACTTTCACCGCCACTCAAACTATTCGCTAATCTGCTTAATGTTAGATAGCCCAAACCCACATCCATTAATGTTTGTAATCGTTGTTCAATTTCGACCAATATTCTTTTAGCCACTTCGGTGTCGTGTGCTGAAAATTTTAATTTGGTAAACCAAGTTTGTAAATCCCTGACAGGTAACGCACATAATTCACCAATATGCATTCCTCCAATTTGAACATACAATGCCTCCTTACGTAAGCGGTATCCTTTACAATCTGCACAATTTGTTCTGCCACGGTACCTACTTAATAAAACCCTAAACTGAACTTTATATAAATGTGCTTCGACGTCTTTAAAAAATGCATCAATACCCAATGCTTTACCAACACCCTTCCACAATTGTGTTATCTGTTGCTTGGTTAATTTATTAATAGGCTGATGAATGGGGAACCCTTCCTTACTTGCTTCTTTTACAAATTGGTCCTTCCACCATATCAACTTTTCTCCTTTCCACGGAGCCACACCACCATCATAAACCGACAGGTGCGGATTAGGAATCACTAAATTTTCATCAATCCCTAATACCTGACTATACCCTTCGCAGGTTGGACATGCACCATAAGGATTGTTGAACGAAAATAAATTAGGAGACGGTTCATCAAATTCCATTCCGTCCAAACTAAACTTGTTATTAAAATCCTGAAGCGTGTTATTGTTTTTTTCTACCCATAATATGCCTTCCCCTTCGTAAAAAGCAGTTCCTATTGAATCGCTCAATCGATGCAAATCGTCTTCATCAAAATCCTTTACTACAATTCGGTCAATTAAAACATATACCTCATGTGCTTTTAGTTTTTTATTGAGTTCTAGCTTAGGGATTTCCAATGCATCTTCGATCCGCATAACTTCCGATTGCGTTTTAGCTGCCCTTAAATAAACACGCGTGAACCCTTTTTGTAATAATATATTCAATTCCTCTTGCGCATCTCTTTTTGCTTGTTGCTTAAACGGAACGAGAATGACTATTTTGTCGCCCGCCTTTCCTTTTTGAATGTACTCCAGTACATCTTGCACATCATGCTTCTTAACCTCTTGGCCGCTGATAGGTGAAATGGTTTTTCCCGCACGGGCATACAAAACCCGTAAATAATCATATAGTTCGGTCATGCTTCCTACAGTGCTTCGCGGGGTGCGCGTAACCACCTTTTGTTCGATTGCAATTGCCGGACATAGTCCTTTGATATAATCCACGTCAGGCTTACCCATTCTGGACATAAACTGTCTTGCATAGGATGAAAGGCTTTCGGCATAGCGCCTCTGCCCCTCAGCAAATAAAGTATCAATGGTTAAAGAAGATTTTCCGCTACCAGACACCCCAGTTACAACAATAAATTGCTCCCTCGGGAAGTCAACAGTTACATTTTTTAAGTTATGTACCCTCGCTCCAACCACCTGAATCGATCCTTTATCCTTTTTACTCGCAGCCATATACAAAATAACATAATCCAAGCCATTTGGTTGCACCAAATGCGATATTCTTTTGGGATTAAAAATGTGGATAGCGTTGAACCATTTTTTTCGTTTTCCACAAACACGAAATGGACTACTTATGAGTGTAATTTTCAAGTCCTAACCTTCGAACACCTATAAAAAACAAAAATGAAAAAAGTTCTAGATCTAACCGACAACGAGTTAATCCAGTCTTTTCAGGATGGAAACTCACGCGCTTTTGATGCCCTTTTAGACCGTCACCAAGAAAGAATTTACAACACCATCTTATTCATGGTTAAAGACAGTTATTTGGCTGAAGATTTAATTCAAGAAATTTTTATCAAAATTATTGATAACCTAAAACAAAAGAAATACAACGAGGAAGGCAAGTTTTTGCCTTGGGCTTTGCGTATCTCTCATAACTTTTGTGTGGACCATTTTAGAAAAGTAAAACGCACACCAACCATTAAAACAAGTGACGACCAGGATTTATTTGAAATCATTAAGCATTCCGATCATCCTGCTGATTATAAAATGACGCGTTCTCAAACACATAAAAATATTCAAGAATTAGTAGACTTATTACCTGAAGAGCAAAGAGAAATTATTGTATTAAGACACTACGCAAATTTAAGTTTTAAAGAAATTGCACAAATGACCAACTGCAGTATCAATACCGCTTTGGGAAGAATGCGTTATGGCTTAATTAACTTAAGAAAAATGATGAACGAACGCGGCATGAGTTTGTAAACTACTGCACTGTATTAAATAATTGGCGGGCTAATCCTGCTATCAAAAAGCCTCCTTCCGAATCATTGGAAGGAGGCTTTTTATATACCCGAAAAAAATAGTTGATTTTATTTATTTTTTGACACACTGCATTGTAACCAATTAAGGTAGGTTGGTATATCAGGTGTATAGCCCACTGGATTAGACAATAAAGCCTGATTAGGACTCAGTACCACATACAATGGCTGTGTGACTTGATTGAAATTTTCGGCTTGGAAAGTGGCCCACAAATCACCTACACTTACAATGTCTTTTGTTTGCCCCGACTTGGCAGTATACGTAAAACGTTTGTCAGCAGGCAGCAACGCTCGATCATCTACATACAAAGACAATAAGATAAAATTGGATTCAATGTAGCTTGAAACTGCAGGGTCGCTCCATACGTTTTCCTCCATCTTGCGGCAGTTTACACAAGCCCAACCTGTAAAGTCAATTAGAATAGGTTTGTTCTGTGCTTTCGCCATTGCTAATGCCTTTGCATAATCATTGGTAACATTAGCTTGTAAGCCATGATGTGTATCCTTAGCGCTAAACAAGCTATAATGTGTTGGAGGCGGGAATCCACTAAGTAATTTTAAAGCACCTTGATTTTTAGGGAAGATGCCAAATATTAAGTAGGCTGCAAATAAGATTGCGATGGCCCCCATTAATTTGCGTCCTAGTGAAATTTTAGCTCCTTTTACATCATGTGGCAATCTAAGCTTACCCCATAAGTACAATGCTAATCCGATGCTTATTAAGGCCCAAATACCTAAGAATACTTCTCTTTTTAATAGTCCCCAATGTTGCACCAAATCTGCATTCGATAAAAACTTGAACGCCATTGCTAATTCTAAAAACGCCAATATTTTTTTAACTGTATCTAACCAGCCACCCGATTTAGGTAAACTCTGTAACCACTGCGGGAAGATGGCGAATAAAGTAAAAGGCAATGCCAGTGCAAGCCCAAACCCTGCCATGCCCTGTGTTAAAGCCCATGCACCTCCTTGCAAGGAGCCCACTAGTAAAGTACCTAGTATAGGGCCAGTACATGAAAAAGAAACAATGGCTAGTGTAATTGCCATAAAAAAGATACCACCAAAACTTCCAAGCCCACTTCTCGAATCCGCAACATTGGCAATACCACTTGGCAGCGTAATTTCGAAATAACCGAAAAAGGAAATCGAGAAAAATATAAATACAATAAAGAAAATAATATTCAAGGTTGCATTGGTTGAAATACTATTGAATATTTCGGGTTGTACATTTCCTATAATATGGAAAGGAACACTAGCTAATAAGTAAATTAAAAAAATACTTAACCCATACATTAATCCATTTTGTATTCCTTGTTTTTTAGTTTTTGAACGCTTTGTGAAAAAGGAAACGGTAACCGGAATCATTGGAAACACACAAGGGGTAATTAATGCAATCAGCCCGCCCAAAAAGCCTAATATAAAAACAGCAAGTCCTGTTGATTTTTTACTGTCATGAGCGGCATCACCGCAAGCACCCTCAGGAGGCGTGGTAGCAGCACTTGGCAATAACACTTCAAGGCCAGCTACTTTTTGCCCATTGGCCAAAGCCACGCTAATAGGCAGTTCTAGCGCGTAAAACTGATCCCCTTTCCCTACATTCACTAACAATAAACCCTTCAAGCTATCTGGTTGAAACCCTTTTATTTGAATGGACTGAGTGATGTCCAATGATTTTAAGAAAACATTTGCCTTAGCAAATAGGACATCTTTTTGCTTTACCGAAGAGATTGAAAATGCAATAGCGCCAACCGGCTTTACTGTTTCTAATTTAAATTGGAAAGCCGGTGCATTTAAACCGTCTGGATTATTGCCATAAATATGCCACCCAGTGACTAATTGCAAATTGCCTTTGACAAGATAGGTGCTATCATTTACTAAAGTTGCTTGAACACTTGCACTTACTATGCTATCCGTTTGTGCTTGTGCAGTAACTGTTACAAACAATGCTAAAAGTGCGGAGACGAAAAAAGAAAAAACTTTACTCAAAATAAATTATTTAAACGTTGGCTTAAAAAAAATAGAACTATTGTATAGTTACTTCAAACGGAATACTTACAGGCGGCAAGCATTTTTCATCATTACAAACCATATATTCAATACTTCCAGTCAACTTAGTTTTGCTAGCAGCTTTCAAAACAATGGATTGTTTAAATTGAACCTTCCCAGCATAAGAACCAATGATTGCATCAAAATTTTTATCAAAGTTGGATTCTAATTTGCCAATCTCTTTGGTACCGCCACTTAGCTTAACCAAAGGGTTTGGCTTAAATGTAATGGTAGTTGGAATGGGGCCTTTCTTTACCGTTTGCGAGTAAATATGCCATGGCGCATCCACGGTTGCTGTTAGCACTATATCATATTGCTTATCGGCCTTTTTCACAGATTCGAAAGTCCATTTTACAGGATTTAATCTTTGTGCTTGTGCAGCAATTGAAAATGCAGCCAACAAACAAATTAAAATAGCCTTTTTCATACTCGGTTTTTTTTGAAAGGATTAATTTAATAATCCTAGTATTTTGAATACTTCCTTGCCGTCAATATTACTTAATGTTTCAGAGGTAGCACGCTCAGGGTGTGGCATCATTCCAAATACATTTCTTTTATCATTACAAATACCTGCAATATCCAATGTTGAGCCATTTGGATTCGCATCACCACCTACTGCTCCTTGCGCATCGCAATAGCGGAAAAGCACTTGGTTATTTTTTTCTAAATGATCTAAAGTCACTTTGTCAGCATAATATCTTCCTTCTCCGTGCGCAATAGGAATCTGAAGCGCTTCACTCTCGTCAGATTTTATAAATACATTTTTACAAATAAATTGTTGATTTGCGTTTTGCAACAAGGCACCCGGCAATAAGCCACTCTCACATAAAATTTGAAAGCCATTACAAACTCCTAAAACCTTTCCGCCTTTATTTGCGAATTCAATCACGGATTGCATCATTGGGCTGAACTTGGCAATCGCTCCGCAGCGTAAATAATCCCCGTAAGAAAACCCTCCAGGAAGCACTATACAATCCTCTGTCGTAAAATGTGACAGGTCACTATCCTTGTGCCAAAGCATCTCAACTGGGAAGCCAAGATCCTTTTCTAAGGCATCTTGCATATCTCTATCACAATTTGATCCCGGGAATACGACAACGCCAAATTTCATAACTATATATTTTACTTTAAAGAGGTATTTGTTAGGAGGCTCAAAGTTACCAAAATAGGAGATTCGGGAAAGGTTAAATTCTTCACTTAACCAAGGTGGTTATACACAATAACCGCCGCCGCTGACCAAAATAGGATATTTGGAATCAAAAGCCTTTTAGGTACAGTATAACCAAAGCTAATAAAACAAGCCAAGGGGGTAATTACGATTGCAGATGCATATAAAGCCTGTACCGAAAAAATGATAGGCTGGAAAAAAGTAAAAACTAACATTAATAGCAGTACACCCCAATATTTGCGCACCTGAATAATGAACCTAGACTGTTGTTCCTGCCAAAAATATACACCAACTAAAAACTGAATGGTAATTACCACAAGTGCGATAATTACGTTTAATTCGGGGCGAACCAATGGATTCTTCCAATCCAATTTTGGTAAAAATTGAGTGAAATGAGCTGCGTTGTTTGTTAAGTAAACAAAAGTGAAAATAAAATAAAAAGGGAGCACAATACCCATTATTAACACCAACCATTCTGTAATTCTAAACGGTCTAATAATAGTTAATGCGAACAAAACCACCGGGATCAATATTGCAATGGGCTCATACAATAAGATAGACCCTCCTACAATGAGTCCGATATTAAATTCCAATGTTTTAGGCTGTGATTGATCATACAATCTAAAAAGCTTAACCAATATCCAAATAATTAAACTATTGGCAACAAGGCCTGAACTGATGACGTCCCAGTAAGGAAATAATGCAGTAAGTAATATATACGTAAACGCAGGCAGGTAGCTTATTTGAGAAAACATTTTTAATTTACTAAGCAACATGTTTAAACGAATTGCTTGGCTTAAAATGAGTACTTGAAATATAATTATCAATGCAATTGGCGATAGGGGCTTTATGTAGTTCAGAATAAGCTCCGCTAATAAGCCATCAGATGCATTCGCCACCACCATGGGTGGATGTATCCACACATGAAAATGTAAAACGATGCTTAATAAAACAAGGAAAAATAAATTGATATCGGAACGATCTCTGAATAAAAAAACCACGTTTATTTGTTTATTTTAATTTTTGCAAACCCAATTTTATTTTTGAACTGATAAGGTAAGATTGCTTCATTGTCGCCCACTTGTTTTAACATTTTAGGCATCCACTCATACTTCTTTTCTTGTAAAATGATTGTATTCCCTTTAGTTATACTGCCGTCCTTATTGAGTGTATTTAATACCAGTTGATGAACTCTCTTTTCCTTGTTGTGATATATAAAAGTAAACCCATTTGCAGTTTCAATGGTACCATACCCAATAAACTGGTCAGTACTTTCATCGGACTGTGATTTATCAATCGTTTTTACACCCATTACATTCCCCTTTACATCCATTGAAATAAGTGCCACTTTATTGGCATTATACGTTACTCTTGGATAGCCAAAAGATGCATATGGATTCATCCAAGGGCCCCAAGACCATGGGCGCATCGTAAATCCGAATCCAAATCTGGTCCAAGGATAAAATCCAAAAGGTCGGTTCCAATAGTTGAACATATAGGAATTATAAAAAGGGCCGCCCCAATAATAATCCCATCTTGAAAACGCGGTGCTGTTGGAATAAGTGGTAGCAGCTTCTGCAACGACTACAAAACTCCCGTCTGCTTGAGTGATTATTTTATCGAAATAAAATTCATCAAACGCATCTTTCAAATTTCGCTTACTACTTACTGCAGCTCTTATTGCATCGGTAAAACGATTGGCGCTTGTCGATAGTTCCTTTTTAGTATTTAAATCCCACACATAGGAATACAAACCCTCAACATTTCCTTTTTTGGAAGTCGCATAAAATGAATTTAAAACAACATGCCCATTTGCATTATCCACTTTTAGTCTGATATCATCCAACAATAAAGTATTGTTGATAATAGCCGATTCAATGACTTGACTACCGTCAGCAGCAAGGTATAGTAAGCTTACAGCAGGAGATGACCCGTCTTGAGTGGTATTGCGTAGGCATAATAAATTTCCCTTATTGTCAATTGCGAAATCAGATAAGTTACTTTTTTTATTTAGCGAATTCACGCTGATTTGCGCCTGGTTTAGTATTTCAAAGTTGGTGCTCAATAAAACCACATTCACTTTTATTGCAGCCGCCTTTGTGGTATTCACGCTAAATAAAACTAATTTTTGGTGGTCATCACTTCTCAAAAGATTGAACACCTTGGCCGTTGATCCTGGACGAATTTTTTCGGCAGTGTCAATGATTTTTGGAGTACCTACTAATTGGCCTTCACTATTTAATTCAGCAACCGCGGCATACACCGTAGTGTTGATTTGAAACTGATAAAATGCAAATACCTTATCTGGATAACTGACAAATTCAATACTATTAAAAGAGGCTGGCAAAAAGGAAAGATCATTTTGTTTGCTCAATTGCATTTGCTCATTATACTGTGCAATGGTTGCATTTGAACCATTTTTTTTGAAAATCCAATAGTGATTCGCGACTTTCCCAAGCACTTCATATTGCATGCCCTCTTTGTCCGTCTTTTCAATACCTGATAACACATAAGATTGTGCAAATGAAAATTGCATTCCTAATAACAGGGTAATGATTATACTAAACAACGACTTACGCATAAGATTTGGTTTTATATTCAAATTTACTACAATAATTACTTTGCAATATCAATCTGGCTCAATATTAACGCTTGTTTAAACAAATAGGCGCTATAGAAATTTACATATAGATATCCTTATGCTTCCTTAAGGGTTACAAGTTCATCATCGATGGTTAAATAATATTGCCCCCCTTCCTTAACGGCCACATTATTCAAATCATGGCTAATCGGAAAATCAAAGCAAATAGGATAATCGTATTCGGCGGTATGGTGTTGAATGATTTCAAATGCGGTAGCTCCAAAGTCAGTGGACTTGTCTTTCATATCTGTAAAGCCCCCTACTATTAATCCAGCCAACCCATCAAACAATCCGGCATTTTTAATTTGAATCACCAATCTATCTAAATTATAATGATACTCCCCGACATCTTCTAAAAACAAGATCTTGCCTTTGGTATCAAAGCTATACTTTGATCCAATTAAGTGTGCCACCAAACATAAATTTCCACCAACCAACCTGCCCTGCACATTTCCTGTTTTATTAAATGAATGTGCTTTCGCAGCTAAGTCCATTGGTCGTCCTTCTAATATTGCACGAAGTGATTCTGTAAAAATTTCACCCGAAACGCCCTTACTAAATGCTGCCGACATGGGTCCATGAATACTCATGCATCCTTGCTTTTGAATCGCAGCATGCAATACGGTAATGTCGCTAAATCCGATCACCCATTTCGGATGATTTTTAAAATGCGTAAAATCAACTAAATCAATGATACGACTTACTCCATACCCACCTCTACCACATAATACGGCGTTTACGGTATGATCGTCCAGCATTTGTTGCAAATCGGCTGCTCGTTCCACATCGGTTGCTGCAAAACAATCATGCTTGGTGCCAACGGTCGCTCCTAAGCGCACTTTATACCCCCATATCTGAAGTGTTTCGGCGCAATTTTGGACAATTTTGATATCTATCGCGCCAGCAGGGCAAACGATCCCAATAGTGTCTCCGGGTCTCAGGTTAGGAGGTTGAATCATACCACAATATTAAGTACTTTTGCAGGAATGAACACGCCTAAACGATATTTGATTACAGCGGCCCTCCCTTATGCAAATGGACTTAAACATATTGGTCACTTAGCAGGGGCTTATTTACCAGCTGATATCTATGCACGCTATTTAAAAGCACAAAAAAGAGACGTAGTATTTGTATG
>CALPKD020000013.1 GCA_943324055.2 Chitinophaga pinensis | reverse complement strand
GCAACGCTTAGTTTGTTGGAGAAAGAAGCTATTTGGCAAGCCATGAAAAAGAAATAAATCCTTAAGGATCATAAATAATAAAGCCCCCCGCATAGTCAATACGGGGGGCTTTATTATTTGAGCGAACAACCATCGATCACTAATCTTTAAGATTTAATATAAACGCATAGTTGCCAAAATAGCCTGGGTAAATCCCTGCTATTTTTACAGTGCTATTATCTGTATTTTTTAATGCCTCGTAAAACTCCTCAACAGTTTTCACAGGCTTGTCATTTAAATGTGTAATCACAAATCCTTTTTCAATTCTGCTTTTGCTTAAAATGCCTGACCCTAATTCTTTTACAAGTACCCCACCTTCTAAATCATTTTTATCGGCAGTTGCTTTGTCAATAGAAATGAGTTTTCCTCCCAGTTTTTCACCCATCTTACTCGTACTCGCTAAATCGGTATCCCCTAATTTTGCTTTTAATACGGCTACGATTGTAATATCTTTTGATCCTCTTTTTACAATGATCGGCACTTTGTCACCTGGCTTATATCTTGATACCTGTTCTTGTAATTCAGGAGAAGATTTAATAACAACGTCTCCGATTTTAGTTAGTATGTCTCCTTTTTTAATGCCCGCTGCTTTTGCTGCGCCGTTTTCTAATACATCGGTGATCAATAAACCTTCGCCTTCTTTATACTTCACGTCTTCTTGAAGCTGTTTAGTTGCTTCGTCCATTGCGCCTTCTTTAGCATAGGAGATACCTAGATATCCCCTTTGTACTGTTCCGTATTTCACGATATCAGTTACTACTTTTTTTACAATATTCACAGGAATTGCATAGGAGTAACCTGCATACGACCCAGTAGGAGAGGCGATAGCTGAATTAATACCAACTAATTCACCACTCGTATTTACCAATGCGCCACCACTGTTCCCTTGGTTCACAGCGGCATCTGTTTGTAAGAAAGATTCAACAGGACGATCACTTTGTCTCGAATTTATATCAATAGATCGGTGCTTAGCACTGATGATACCTGCAGTAATGGTTACGTCTAAATTTAGTGGATATCCAATGGCTAAAACCCATTGCCCTAATTTAAGTTCATCACTATTTCCGTAAATTAAATAGGGAAGGCTTGCTGCATCAATTTTGATGACAGCGATATCACTACTTGCATCTGTGCCAATTACTTTTGCTTTGTATGTTTTTTTATTAGTGAGGGTTACATTTATTTCATCTGCACCATTCACTACGTGGTTATTTGTTACAATGTATCCATCTGCTGTAATTAATACACCACTTCCGCTTGCTTTTTGTTCAGGGATAACTCTTGGTCCGCCAAAAAAATCTCCCATATCTTCATCTCCAAAGAAATCAAAAAACGGATTTCTTTGTCTCGGCTGATTTTTGTTATCTACTTTTTTTGCATTTGTTTTTGTTACAATATGCACCACTGCTGGTGAGGCTGCATTTGCCGCTGGCGTAAAATCAACAGTAGTGGCTTGTGCTGTCCCATTAAAAAAGCTTGCATAATTTGCCGGCAATTTTCCGTCATTCTCAAATGAGCTATTTGAACGACTCCATTTAGTATAGCCCACAATGCTCACAATGGATGTAAAAGCGCTGATACCGATAATTGTCAGCACGTTTTTGAAATTCAGGTTCATAACTTAATTTTTATGGATGGTTTCGCAATTAAACACAAAAGGTATACCAATTGGTATGCAAAATAACGAAGCTTAAAATATGTCACAAAATGAAATATGCAGTTTAACAAAATATTTACGAAAATATTCGTCGAATAGTCCCGCTTTTATAGAGATCTATCAATAGGTGCCTTTACAATGTGCTACGCTGGCTCACTCGAATATTAAGCCAGGGTTGCCAAAAAACTTAAAGTATCCACTCCATCCGCATATTGGGCAAGGGTTGGTTTTTGTAGGCTGCCAAAAGGCAAGCCACCTTTACCCACCACGCATTGCACATCCTCCTTATTAATGACAGGAGCATGCTGGTCGTCGTAAAACTGATAATGAACTTGTGAGATGGCTGTAAATGGAGAAGGGTTCTCACTCATTAATATGCCATTTGCATCCATGTAAAATTGTCGGTTCATAAGTAATAAGGCCAACTGATAATCATAGTTGTGCTTAAACTTATGGAGGTCTGCTAGGTAGCTATATTTTTTCATAGCGGTTAACAATGGGATAAAGTCATATTCCTTTGGCACCCACACCTGCGTTACATTGCGACATCCCATTCCAAAATACATCATCATATCGTCGGCCAATAGGGATAGTTCGTTTTCGGATTCCTTACCCGTCAATACCGCAATGGAGGTCTTGTTTTTTCGAATGATATTTGGATATTTTCCAAAGTATTGCTCAAAAAATAGGCCTGTATTATTACTGCCTGTTGCAATGTATGCGTCGCAGTTTTTGAGTTGTTCTTGTTGTATAATGAGCTCCTTATAAATAGGGTCAATCGCTTGTAAGGAGGCAATCACATATTCCATTAACACCTTGTCCTTGCTTGATAATTTAACGACCGCTGTATGCCCTGCAATGAGGGTGCTTAACAAGTCATGAAAGCCAACCAACGGGATATTGCCAGCCATTACAATGCCAACTTTTTTACCTGTCAACTCATTGGATAATTGAGGGTATAGGGCTACCCATTCGCTCAACTCCTTTGTTTGCAAGAACTGTGTGCGAATCTGATTGACTGCCTCATTGATGAATTCGGGCAAAAACCAAGAATTTTGGTTATTTGCATTCCATTTTACGGCTTCAAATGCCTGATTTTCAGGGTTTAAATATTGCGCTCCGAGGGTAAAAAAATGGGAAATTCTTGCTTGTATGTTCATGAGTGTACTATATCTTTGTAAGGCAAAAGTACGTCACTAATTTTTAAATTATTTTTATGGCACTTAAAATCACAGATGAATGTATTAACTGCGGAGCTTGCGAACCAGAATGTCCTAATAACGCTATCTACGAAGGTGGTGTTGAATGGGCTATGGCAGACGGCACGACAGTTAAAGGTAGCTACAGTTTATTAGATGGAACAGCAGTTGACGCAGCTCACAGAAATGCGCCGGTTGCAAGTGACACCTACTATATTACTCCAAACAAGTGTACAGAATGTCAAGGTTTCCACGAAGAACCTCAATGTGCTGCAGTATGTCCAGTGGACTGTTGCGTTCACGACGAGTTATATCAAGAAACGGTTGACCAGTTGCTTGCTAAGAAAGAGAAATTACACGCAGCGTAATAATCAACGAATAAAAAAAGGGAAAAATTTTCCCTTTTTTTATTTTAAATATTTTTGAAGTAGATGAAAACAAAAGTTGCTTTAGTTACAGGTGGATTAAGTTCCGAAGCGCAGATTAGTTACAAAAGTGCTAAGACTGTTATGAATGCTTTGGACAAAGAAAAATACGAGGTGTATTTAATTGATATCCATCCAACAGGTTGGTGGTATGAAAATATCGTTGGAGAGGAAGTAGCGGTGAACAAAGCCGACTTTAGTATTGAAGAAGGTGGAGTTAAAGTAAACTTTGATGTTGCTTTAATGTGTATTCATGGAACACCGGGGGAAGATGGTAAGATGCAAGGCTATTTTGATTTAATAGGATTGCCATATACGAGTTGCGACACAGCAACATCGGCATTAACATTTAATAAAAGGTTTACCGTAGCGGTTGCCGGTTTTGGCGGAGTAGGTGTAGCAAAATCATTACACTTATTCAAAGAAACCCCAATGACTGCAGCGCAAATATTAGGACAGCTTAAGTTGCCTGTATTTGTAAAGCCTAATAATGGAGGAAGTAGTTTAGGGATTAGCAAAGTGAATGTTGAATCAGAATTAGTACCTGCTTTAGAAAAAGCATTTAAAGAAGACACCCAAGTATTAGTGGAAGAATTTATAAGTGGAAGAGAGTTTACGATTGGGGTTTTCAAATCAAAAGGAATAACAAATGTCCTACCTATTACTGAAATCAAAACCGAAAATGAATTTTTTGATTTTGAAGCAAAGTACCAAGGGAAGAGTGAAGAAATAACACCTGCCATTATTTCAGAAACCATGTTGACTGAATTAACTGCAGCGGCAAAAAAAGTATATGCAATTTTAAATTGTAGAGGCGTGGTGCGTATCGATTTTATATACGATGAAACGGCAGGCAAGCCCTACATGTTAGAAGTGAACACGGTGCCTGGTCAGAGTGAAGCGAGCGTGATTCCTCAACAAGTGCGTGCATTAGGTTGGACGTTAACCGATTTTTACGCAGCAATTATACAAGATACTTTGGCAGCTACAAAGGATCATAACTAATTAAAATACCCAACGTGGAAGCAATCGATAAATTATTAAAAAAACCACTTTGGTTTAATATCCTAGTAGGGATTGGGGCCGTGTTAATTTTAATAGTCTTATTTTTCTTTTCTCTTGGCTGGATTACAGGCAATGGGAAAACCGAAAAAGTGCCAAGCGTCGTTGGCCTAGATGTGGTTGCTGCACAAAAAAACTTATCTGCACTCGGCTTTGACGTGGTATTGCAAGATTCAATTTACGTAGATACTTTAGCGCGTAATGGAGTGTTGAGACAAACGCCAGAGGCTGACGAAATTGTTAAAAAAGGAAGATCAGTTTATTTAACCATCAACCGAATTGTAGCGCCTCAAGTGGATATGCCTAACCTAGTTGGGTTTTCATTAAAAAGTGCAGAGACTTATTTAAAAGTATTGGGATTAAGGATGGGAACAATCAGTATGGTACCCGATCGAAACAAAAATGTAATTATTGACCAATTGGTGAATGGCGTGCCAGTAGCACCAGGATCAAAAATTTCATCCGGAACTGTTATTAATTTTTTAGTAGGAGATGGAGGTGCGTCGGCGGTGTTTGAAGTGCCTGATTTAGTGGGGTTGACAGTAGATATGGCCAAAGCTAAATTAGCCAGTATGGGATTACTATTAGGAATGATAAGTTCAAATTCAGCCATTCAGGATACAGCAACTGCTTTTGTAATTGGACAAAGTCCAAGTCCATATGCAGCTGATTTGGATTCATTAGGAATGCCTTTGAAAAACACGACAGGACAAGGCGCAACCATCAACTTAATCATTGATAAAACTGCACCGGTAATTAACAAAGATTCAATAAGATAATTTATACACTTCAATATTTTTTATGCAAACAATCACAGTAGAAGCACTTAAGGAAAAATTAGATGCTGGTGAAAAATTAAATTTATTAGATGTACGTGAACCACACGAACATGCTGCTTTTAATATTGGGGGTCAATTGGTTCCATTAGGGCTTGTGCAAGCGTTGCAATTAGATGAAATCGAACACCTTAAAGACGAAGTAGTGTATGTTTACTGCAGAAGCGGTAACAGAAGTGGTCAAGCTTGTTTAATGCTTGAACCTTATGGCTTCAAAAATGTGATTAATGTAACAGGTGGTATGTTGGCTTGGCAAGAAAAATTCCCTGGATAGTTTTTCTTAATCCTGTTTAAACCATGCACTCCTGATGTTTAATGCTTTTGCGTTTATTTCAGACTGCTGTTGAACTGTATAAGTTGAGTCCACACGTAAGCCTGCTAAACTAAAATACTTAGGGTAGTTTAAGGGTTTTACTGTTGCAGCATACTCAAAAACTTCATTTAATGGGGCGCCTGCCATTTTTTCGCAGGTTGCCTGAAACTCAGATTCAGTGAATCCTCTTTTCTTATTTAAATAGTATTCGTAATACAAGCTACGCATTACATCATTTAATGACTTTTTATTGTTGGATGCATCTCTAATCGCAAAATCTAATATGGCGCCAACCACAGGACCCTTTTCGTAGTAGGAGATGGTTTTATTGACTTCGTCTCCGGTCCTTCCAAAAGGCCCATCACTCCAAGTATTATAGCTTGCTTCAGTAAGGGATTGATACAGTTTGCCTGGTTTATTTTCAAACTTAGCAATATCATTGCCAATGGCTTTTAGCAATTCATCTTCCGACATTATTCCTGCTTTTCTCAACACTAAATATTCATAATACACACTGAGTCCCTCCGACACCCAAAGCATTTTTGTCGGGCTTCCTTTATCATAATCAAATGGTCCAAGTTCAATAGGTCTAATGCGTTTTACATTGTAGTGATGAAAATATTCATGTGCTAAAAAGCTATACATTTTTATTCTCCCCGCTTGGGTAGCTAATCCTTTACCACTAAAGGAGATGGAGGCAGAGTTTAAGTGTTCAATCCCGCCTCCGCCTGGCCCTATTGCTAAAAATGTATAATGAGTGTAAGGGATTGCCCCGATAATATTTGCTGCCGATTCAACAATCTGAGAAAGATCCTTGATGAATTGAACCTTGTCAAAATCGCCCATATTGTAACCCACAAAATAATGAGGAATTCCCTTTACGTAAAATACAGGCAAGGTTTCCAATTTGCTACCCATTAAAATTGGACTATCATAGAGTATGTCAAAATTGCTCGCACTATATTTATTGCTTGCACCTTTAATTGGTTCAAGTCCAGTAGCAATAGTGGACCATGTTTTATAAGGCTTAATAGTTAACGTGCTCGCTTGCGTAAGTTCGCCCACCGGGAAAATGAAAATACCTGCTGGTGATAAATAAGTTCTTTCTTCTTCCACAATATTAGAAGCTACAAAAGCACGTTTGTCTTTTACTTTGTAGGTGATTGTAAATGACTTCGCCTTTTGGTTATTTACTTCCCATGTGTTGGATGCAGTCTTTTCCCATTTAATGTCATTGCCGGCCTTGTCAATTACTTTAAATTCGCTTACTTGGTCCGCGTAATTCATGATTTGATAATACCCAGGTGTCCAAACTGGCATTTTAAAAGTGGTATGAGCCGTATTCGCCCCTCCATAGTTTAAAGTTACTTGCACACTATGGGAGCTAGGGTCCTCCACTGTCAAAACAAAATCAATCTGCGTTTTTCCCTTGGTTGTAGCAATATTACTCGAATTACTAAAAGCGTTCAAAGTAGCTATAAATAAAGCAATCAATAGTATATATTGTTTACTGCCAAACAATTGCAGTAAGGTAGTTTTGTTTGAGCTTTTAACAGATTTCATAGTAGGGGAGTTAAGGCGAATAATGAATTACTACTTTCAAGTTAATTAATTTTCTACAACAAATAATCCCCCGCTATTACTTAGTATCAAATCCGCCCTTATTTTGTTTGTTTTAGGATTTCCAATGGACTGATAAGTCGGGTTTGATTCAAGAGTTCCACTAACGCCATGGTCTTTTGTGATTTCATATCTTGCAAACCCTTAACAACCGCCCAAGAATCTTTGATCAAGTAAAATACGTTAGTAGTCAGGTTTAAGGTTCTCGTATTGATATTATTAGGGAAAATGAATGATTGAAATGATTTGTCAATTTGGGCAAACTGAGCAGCATAAAACTGAACGGCGTTTTTCGGATTATTAGCAGGATTAAGTAAGCCAGTATTTGCTAAGCACCATTTATTAAGTAGCATTAACTTTCTTGGGCTATTCGCTGCAATCATATCTGCCGAAACTTGCATCACAAAACCATCTACCTGCCATCTAATTAAATTATAGATGGCAAGTGCACTGTCTTTGGTATTGTTGTTTTTTGAATAAATGGTTAAGTATAGTTCCGTGCTATATTTAATTTCTACTAAACGATTAATGATGCCTTTAGGTACCGAAATTTCCTGAGCTTGTGTGTTTAGTAAAAAGATTGAAAGCAAGAGCGTGAAAAATGTTTTTAATAATCTATTCATAATGTTTATTTAAAAAAGCTAGATGGAGTTAAGTTGCCTTCAAATTGGGGTCGTTGGTCAAAGCCATTCATTGATAAATCTGAATTTACTAATTGCATTGTTTGTTGTAGGGGTTGGTGCAATCCTCCTTTCGTTAGATTTTTTAATAGGTAATGTGTAAAAGCACCATTAAACCGATTGTCTATATAGGCATCAGCACTTAATTGTGCCGACTCGCAAGCGCTTAATAAAATCCCGTTAAGTGGGGTAGTAATAGTAGGGAGTGATAAGTTAGTGGTCTGGTTCATTGCCTTTTTATCGCCAGTAAAGTATCGATAGACAGTATTGGATGTATCGTTGGTATCGTTAATCATATCTCTAGATAAGTCTTCAGCATGACAAGAATCGGAAACCCATACAAAATGTACGCCCTTAGGAATGGTTGAAAATAGTTGTGCAAATTCTTTATCCCTTAATGTGGTTTCATTACTCCAATCAAAATCGTAAGGACAAATAATTTCATCATTTCCGTCTGCTTCCTCTCTTGGATGATGGGTAGGGGCTTGAGCGCCATGCCCGCTATAATGGAATAAAATCTGGTCTCCAGCTTGTGTGCCTTCAATTAACCATTTCAAATTTTCTACAATCGATTTTTTCGTTGCCTGTTTATCGGTTAATTTTTTAATAGAAGATTTATTATAAATGGTATGCTGCTCTGATATAAAGGTTTCCATGTCTAGTATATCATTGATACATCCTCTTAATTCATTGCGCGGGTCTGGGTATTTATTGATACCTACTAATAATGCTTTGTTGTTCATGTTTTTTAAGTTTTATTAGTTGAATGTATTAAATAAAATTGCGTATAAATTTATTATTTATATATTTAACAAGGAGATGTAAACGCTTTGCTAGAAAGGCTTCTAACTCATTCTTCGCTACCTCCTACAGGTGTTAATTTTGATGCCATAGTCGAGTTAGTATAAATTCTAAATATATTTTTTATGATAAATTGGAAATCAGGATTTAAATCTACAATTGATGAAAATGATCTGCCGATTGGTGTTTTTAAAAGTTTTTTATTATGCTTAATCGCCACCCTTTTATTGATTACTACAGCGCCTATTGGTTTTATATTTGCTCTAGTAAGGCAAATTGTATTTAGTAAAGTAAAAATGTTAAGTATTTATTTATTGGAAGTAGCATTGGTATTTGACCAGGCTGGCAATGTGATCATGCAGCATTTTCTGAATTTTGCATTATTGAAAAAATCTAAGAATGCCTATTTATTTGGAAATAAAAATGAAACCATTAGCAGTGTTATTGGTAAGAATAGCGTTACCGGTACCTTAAACATAGTGGGGCTCGGGATGGATGCGTTCTTGAATTTTGTAGACAATCGGCACTCCTTGGATTCGATTATATACGATCTTAAAGTAATGGCCGCCAAAGAGGCGGGCGAAATGTAATAATATTTTAACAGGTTTCTTTAATACTGCCCAGTTGAGTTAACATGAATAGTATATTTATCATATATTTAGTTATAAAATTATAATCTATGAAATGGACTTTTTTATTACTTGCAATTGTTTGTTTTGGGTTTACTGCCTGCAAAAACAATTCAAATAAAACCAATGCTAGTTATTATGACACAACTGGAAGGACAGATTTGCTTTCGGGGGGTGTAAAGCTGATTCCTATTAAAACAGCTAAAGGAACTTTTAATGTTTGGACAAAACGTGTTGGAAACAATCCTCGTATTAAGGTATTGTTATTACATGGTGGACCAGGTGCTACACATGAATACTTTGAATGTTTTGATTCCTATTTCCCAAAGGAAGGAATCGAGTATTATTACTACGACCAATTAGGTTCTGCTTTTTCGGACAATCCGAACGATTCTAGTTTATGGACCATTGACCGTTTTGTGGACGAGGTGGAAACCGTAAGAATCGCATTAGGCATGGATTCAACCAACTTCTTTTTATTGGGACATTCATGGGGTGGGGTTTTAGGCATCGAATACGCCTTAAAATATCAACAAAATTTAAAGGGGTTGATTATCTCTAATATGGTCCCTTCCATTCCTGATTATATAAAGTATTCAGAAAATGTATTAGCACCTCAATTACCTAAGGACGTACTTGCACAGATAAGATCTTTTGAAGCAAAGGGGGAGTATACCAGTCCTGCTTATCTTAAATTGATTGAAGAATATTTTTATCCTGAGCATATCTTGAGAATGCCACTTACATATTGGCCTGATCCTGTTAAACGTGCTTTTGCTAAATTAAATTTTCCTTTGTATTTGAAAATGCAAGGCCCTTCGGAGTTCGGTATCGTTGGGAATGCAGTTTTGAAAAACTGGGATCGCAAGGCCGACTTGAATAAAATCAAAGTACCTACTTTAGCAATAGGTGGTCAGTTTGACACAATGGATACTAAGGAAATGGAAGCACTTTCAAAAATGGTTCAACATGGTAAATATCTAAATTGTCCCAAGGGCGCCCATATGTCCATGTATGATGACCAACAAACATACTTCACTGGTTTGATTGGCTTTATCAAAAGTGTAGATCAACAATAGTTTCGACTACCTACTTGAATAAAAGAAGGTGAACTACTTAATGCGTAGTTCACCTTCTTTTATGGGTTTACTTAATATCAATTTTCAAACTGAGCCAAAAATTACGCCCAGCCATTGGAAAATAATTATTTGAGGTATTGGTAGTTCCGCCACTTACATAACTATAGGTGTACCCATTTGGTTCGTACAATTGATCTAATACATTGGCCGCATAAAATTGTAAAGCAGCACTCCATTTTGTTTTATTAAATAATTGGTAGTTGGCGCTTAGGTCATTTAAAAAGTAAGCCTTTAATATTCTGCTTTCGTTCTGCGTATTGTCAAGGTATTGTTTGGAAACATATTTACTTGTCCAAGTAAATAACCATTTTTCATTTGGCGTATAATTTAACACATGGTTCGCTGTAATATTTGGAGATAAAGTGATGTCGGTATTTTTGTGTAGGATTACTTGTTGTCCGCCAGCATCGTAGTCGTCAAAGTACTCTGAAAATGTAGCAATTTTATTGCTACTAAAAGTGATGTTGCCGTTTGACGTGAAGTATTTGTTTATTTTCCAGGATGCTTCCAGTTCTACCCCTAGTCTGTAACTTTTTGGAACATTGGTTCTTGTATAGGATCCTACATCATTAATTTTACCTGTCAATACCAACTGATCCTTGTAGTTCATATAATAGACATTGGCACCAAATTCAATGTCCTCAAACTTTGATTTGAATCCAGTTTCCAAGTCAGTTAATTTTTCTGACTTAGGTTGTTGTGCAATGCCAGCTTCAAAATCATCTCTGTTTGGTTCCTTATTTGCTAAAGCGATACTTGCATAATATATAGTATGCCCAGCATTATAAGTAAACCCAGCTTTTGGGTTAAAAAAGTTAAAGGATCTATTAATTATTAAATCGGGTGTATGATCAAAACCATTCATAATATGTGTAACTCCTCTGTATTGTACATCAATAAAACTATTCAACTTTTTATTGATTTGATACTGCCACTTTGCATATACATTATAATCCTTTTTTGTTGCGTTATTGGTATAGTATATATTTTTTGATGTGATAGGTAATACATTAGGGTAAGGTAACTCACCAAAATGCTTGCCCTCATAAATGCTCCAACCGCCGCCAGCTGTTAAAGTATTTTTTCCCTTTTCATAATTCAAGGAAGCAATTTGACCATAAAAACTATTATTTATCCATCTTCTTCTTATTAAATCAGGATGAATGCTGTTATATAAAGGGTTTGCAGGGTATCCATAATCTGATATATTTACAGCTGCTTTATATTCTTCATAATAACCACTTCCTTTGGTTAAAAACACTGCAGTATTCCATTTTAAATTAGCGCTCACTTGTTTATTATAAAACAATTGGTAATGCGTTTGTGTGTAGTTATCGGTTTGATTGTCGTAGGGAATATCTGACTTTTCCATCCCTGCAGGATTGTAGGTTCGGTTGGTCGCTAACATTTCCTCGGGCACGCCATACCAAGCTTGGTAGGTTTTTTCTTTTCCAGAAAATACATTTAATCTAAGGGACGAATTATCTCTCCAATACGTAGTGCTTACATAAAAGGATTTCAAATCACTTTTTGCTCTATCTATGTACCCATCACTTGTAATTTTACTTACACGACCGTCTATTGTGAAATGGTTTTTTAGTAAGCCCGATCCAAATTGCACATTGTTTTTAAAAGTATTAAATGATCCGGCACTGCTGTTTAGGCTGAGGTAGGCACTTGGGTTATAATCGTTGGTTG
>CALPKD020000012.1 GCA_943324055.2 Chitinophaga pinensis | reverse complement strand
CATACTAAATATTACTGAATCAATACCGACACGTCCACCAGTTGCTCCTGTGGAATACCCCGCAGTAGTACAAGTGGGTTTAACCACTGCATTTACATTTGTTGGAAGCGATGCCGCATTATTCATTAAATAACCAGTTCTTATTGCATAAGCCGAACCTCTATAATCTGTTGGCTCATAAACAGATATTGCAAATTTTGTAATTGCAAATCTTCCCAAACCTCTTCCACCGTAATCGATTGAATAAGTTAATGGTGTTTTAGTGCCAATTTTATTATCTACATATCTGTTTACCCACCATCTTCTCATAATATTTGCATCCCCCCCGGTTGATAAATATTCATTTTGTATTACCCATAATGCTTCTGTATTACCTTGACTTCTATTTGAATTACCATCCAAGAACATATCTGTAAATGGAGTTCCAGGCTGAGCTGCCTTGGCGCCATAACGAGCATTGATTAATTTATAATTTGCATTATTAATTACCAAGTTCGCTTTGTCTTTTGCTTTTTGATATTCTCCAGTTTTTAAGTATAGTTCAGCCAAATAATGCTGAGCTACCACCTTACTCGCTCTGCCCTCTGTTATTGGCAAATCTGACAAATTAGCTTCGGCATACAATAAATCAGCTTCCATTTGTTTTCTTATGTCCGCAGCAGGTGTTCGCGTCCAATCCGTTTTAATATTTGCTCCTGAAGACTCATGAATATTTAATGGCACATCACCAAACAAATAAGTCAAATGACGATACGCCCAAGCCCTTATAAGTTTTGCCTCACCTACAATTTGCTTTTTTTCTACATCTGACCATTTAATACTTGTATTATCAGAACGGTCAATGATCGTATTAGATGCATTAATGGTTTGGTACAACCACTCCCATAAACTTTTTATACTTCCGTCTGATGAGTTTAATCTTACACCAAAATCATTAAAAACTTGCTCAGGTGCATTACCAGCTGGTCTCAAACTAAATGCATTATCAACTCCAATAACGGCTGCTGTAATAGCCATATCATTAGATCCACCTGCATCTAAACCTCTACGCTCTCTTCTCCATAAATTATATAAACCATACAACCCCGCTTCAAAACCCTTTTTGTCCACATACAAATTATCTGGGGCGATTACCGCTAAAGGTTTTTCAGTTAAAAAATCCTTGCTACATCCAATCCCAACAATAAATATCATTATTGCGACTGAAATTTTTATTTTATTATTCATACTAATTCGTTTTTATAAATTATAATGTTATTGATAAACCAAATACTAATTCCTTTTGTAGTGGAAGACTATACTGATTGTTAAATTCAGGATCTAGCGCTTTGTATTTAGTAAATGTGAACATATTTCTTCCAGTAACATAAATTTTACATGCTGTTAATCTTAATTTTTTAAGCTCGTCTGCTTGAAAATCATAACCAATTGAAATATCCTTTATTCTAATAAAATCTCCGCTCTCATAAAAGTTTACGCCGTAAGGATTTGCTTTTGCATCGTTCGAAAAGTGTGTTCCTTTAATATTAGTTGGGGACCACCAATCTTTATAGGTAGTATTACGTTTAGTATCTGTAAATACGTTATCGTCTTCAAATGGATCTCTTTTTGTAACTCCATTTACACCATGAATAAAGACCATCACACTTAATCCTTTGTATTTAAAAGTATTAGTCAAACCCCAAATAAATTTAGGATCAGTTTGTCCAATGATATGACGGTCATTGGCATCAATCAAAGTATCCCCATTGTAATTATTCACTTTTACCCATCCTAACTGAGATGTCTTTTGAACAGATGCAGGAATTTCTTCCGCATATTTAAATACACCTGCGCTTTCTAATCCATAAATCACATTGATTGGCTTACCAATAAACCATGCATTGGCTTTATCATCCGTACCATCTCCATATAAATCAACAATTTTGTTTTCATTGTGAGAAAGGTTCATATTGGATGTCCATGTAAATTCTTTAGTCCTAATATTGGTAGTTGTTAAACCAATTTCAAAACCTTTATTAGCCGTTTTACCGATATTTTGTAATACTTTATTAAACCCATGTACGGATGAAATAACTCTGTATAACAATAAATCTTCTGTATTTGATTTATAAAAATCGACTGTTCCTTGGATTCTGCTTTTCAATATTGCAAAATCTGCTCCCACTGTAGTTGACTTTGTTGATTCCCATCCTAACTTACCGTTTGATAAACTATTTGGAACATACCCAGGTAACATGGTCGTACCGTTTAAATATGGATAGTTGTTCGACAACTTTGCTAAAGAACTATATGGCGAAATCGCTTGGTTACCATTCAATCCATAAGACACTCTCAATTTTAAATTATTGATAAAACTTACGCTTTTCATGAATCCTTCTTTATGTAAATTCCAAGCTAATGCAGCTGAAGGGAAAATACCATATTTGTTATCTACACCAAATCCTGAAAATCCATCTCTACGCGCAGTCAATGTCAACAAATATTTTCCATCATACCCGTAATTAATACGTGCCATTTGAGAAATTAAATTTTGTTTGTTATTCGCAGAAGATGGAGTTAGCAAAGCGGCGCTAGCCATTTGATAATTCGTTAATACATCATTTGGGAAACCTTGACCAGTTAATTGATCTCTATCAAAATCCTTTGACTGGCTACTATATAATCCAGTAATATTAATAGAATTTTTACCAAACTCTTTAGAATAATTTATGATATTCTCGACCGTAAAACTTCTATTCAATGCATTATAAGTTTCGGCTACCCCATTACCTTCATACCCTGTTGCAACCTCCCTTCCCCAATATGTTTTCTTAGTTGTATTCTCGTACTCAAAACCTGTGTTTAATTTATAGGATAAGCCAACTAAAAACGGAAAGTCAATTTTTAAATTATTCGCAGAAAAAATACGGTATGATTTATCAGCATTCTTTACCAATAAGTTAGATAATGGATTTCTTGATTGAGTATAATCCGGATATGCATACATTGCAATTGTTGGAACTGTTGATACAGTGCCATCACTTAATGTATTATAAACATAAGGTGTTGTTAAAGGATTAAAAAAGTTTGCACCACCTCCTGCGTTTCTAGTATCATCAAATTCAACTGGCAAACCATCTCTAACTTGAACTGAAATTTGTGTACTAGTAGCAACCGTTAACCAATTGGTCACTTTCACTTCTAAATTCGGACGAATTGAATAACGTTTAAACTTATCATTTAAAGCTACTCCAGTTACGTCTAAAAATGTACCACCAAAATAGTAGTTTACCTTATCTGAAGCGCCAGCAACTGTTATAGAATGTTGAGATCTAATTCCTTGTTGAGTTGATAAATCATACCAATCAATCCAATTTTTGAAATCGTATGCATTTTGCTCACCCGCTGAAATAAGATTAGAGGAATTTAATCTTGTAGTCTTAAACTTATAGAAATCAGCGCCATTTAGTAAATTTGGCTTGTTTGTAATTTCTTGTGTACCATAACTTCCATCATAGGTAATTACCATCTTACCTTTTTTACCTTGCTTAGAAGTAACTAAAATAACCCCGTTAGAACCACGAGCACCATAAATTGCAGTTGCAGATGCATCCTTAAGTATTTCAATAGACTCTACGTCATTTGGATTTAACTCAGAAACTCCTCCTTCGTAAGGAATACCATCCCAAATAATAAGTGGACTTGTACTAGCACTAATTGAATTTCGACCTCTAATCAAAATAGATTGATCATTTGATTCGGCACCACCACCATTCATATTAATCTGAACCCCTGGAACAGATCCTTGAATAGCTTGAAGAATATTTGTGTTAGGTAAACTTTGTAATCTGTCCTTTCCAACGGAAACCACAGAACCAGTTACATCTCTTTTCTTTTGAGTACCGTAACCCACTACAACCACCTCATTAAGTTGATTGTCTTCTTTTTGAAGTACCATATTTATGGAAGATTTGCCTTTTGCGTCTATTTGAGAAGGCAGATACCCAATAAAAGTAGCCACAAGTAAAGTACTTGCTCCCTTTGGAATATTGATACTATAAGTACCATCTTCCTTTGTAATTGTATTCAGTTTAATACCTTTTACTGAAATGGTCGCGCCTCCAAGTACTTGACCATCAGCAGAATACACTTTACCACTCACTGTTTGTTGTGCATTTGCAAAAACAAAAGCGCACATTGTGAATAATACCAAAAAACATTTTTTAATTAGCATAGCAATCGATTAATTTATAGAATAAAAACTGGACTCAAGTTCAGACAAAAAACAATCATTATAATACTACCATTCGTATTTATTTGCGATATCGTTTTCGTTTTATTTTCGTAAATGATAGCTACGTTTTCTTAACTTGTATCTATATATATGCATAAAGTAAACCTAAAAGACCTCGCGCATGCGACTAATATCTCTATCTCTTCAGTGTCAAAAGCACTCAGGGATAGTCATGAAATAAGTAGTGAAACCAAAAAGAAGGTAATCGCAAAGGCACAAGAGATGGGATACACGCCTAACCCCTATGCTGGATTTTTACGAAATCAAAAAAGCAAAACGATTGCGGTAATTGTACCGGAATTAACAAACAATTATTTTATACAAGCAATAAGTGGTGCAGAGTCCATTGCACAAGAATTCAGTTACCATGTGCTTATCTATACTACAAATGACGATTTTGAAAAAGAAGCTAGTATTTTACAGCATTTGTCAAATGGAAGAGTAGATGGAATTTTAATTTCTGTATCAAGTAATACAAATTCATTAACTCAATTAAATGAATTAATTCAAGCAGGCATTCCTGTTGTATTTTTCGACAGAATTTGTCATGAAATAGAAACAGCAAAAGTTACAACGAATGATTTTGCGAGTGGATTTATAGCTACTGAACACTTAATAAAAAGTGGTTGCAAAAATATTGCATATCTATCCATATCCGACCATTTATCGATTGACCAAAAAAGAAAACAAGGATATTTTGAAGCATTAAATAAATATGACATCCAACACGATGAATCATTCATCATCAAATGTGGTGCTGATGAAAAAACAAACGCATCTAAAATTAAAAAAATGCTCACTGGTAAGAAGCATGTAGATGGGATTTTCGCTTCAGTTGAAAAACTAGCTTTGAAAACTTATAAAGTTTGTAATGAATTAAAAATAAACATCCCAAAAGATGTAAAGATCATCTCCTTCTCAAACTTAAGAACAGCCGACTTATTAAACCCTTCACTTACAACTATAACACAGCCTGCCTATGAGATTGGCAAAGAAGCTGCAAAAATTTTATTTAACCACTTAGCAAAAAGAAAAAGTATTATTCAAAATGAAAACATAGTGATTAATTCAGTACTCACCGTTAGAAATTCAACGAGTACGAACACCAAATAATACTACTTAATACAATCTTCAATTTGCTCCACCATCTTTTTTGACCCAATATATAAAGTAGTTCGTTGGTGAAATGACTTGGGTTCGATTTCCAATATTCTTTCTTTTCCATTGGTCGCTTTTCCACCTGCTTGCTCTGCAATAAAGGCCAATGCATTACATTCATATAATAACCTTAGTTTCCCATTAGGATAATCAACCGTTGCTGGATACAAATAAACGCCCCCTTTCATCAGATTTCGATGAAAATCTGCTACCATAGATCCAATATACCTTGCCGAATAAGATTGTGCCTTACAATAATCCAAATATTGCAAAATTCCTTGGTCCTTAAAGGATTTACTCAACCCTTCGTTGATTGAATAAATCGCTCCCTCCTCCTTCATTTGCATGTTCGAATGTGATAAAACATATTCACCAAGTGTACTCTCATAAGTAAAAGCAAACACGCCATCTCCAGTCGTGAATACAAACATAGTAGAGGTACCATATAATATATAACCAGCAGCTACTTGATGGGTTCCGTTCTGGAAAAAATCTGCTTCCGTCAAGGGAGTCCCTATTGGAGTAATTCTTTTTAATATTGAAAATATAGTACCTACTGAAACATTCACATCAATATTACTTGAACCATCTAAGGGATCTATCGCTACTAAATATTTTCCTTGATTATTAAAATCAACAAACCCTTCTACTTCCTCCGATATGACCCCACAAGCTTCTCCGCCTTTTGACAATGCGCGAGTAAATCTGATATCAGCCAACACGTCTAATTTTTGTTGCTCTTCGCCGCCAGAATTTTGTTGTCCAACATTGCCTAATATGTCCACTAAACCCGCTTTATTAATCTCCCTATTCACCACTTTAGACGCAAGTGCAATGTCCCTTAATAATTGTGATAACTCCCCTTTTGTATTTGTATGTAAATTTTCAATCTTTTTGATAAACCTATCCAATGTAATCCCAATTGGTAATGCAATTTTTGAATTTTCCATTTTTATCATTATATCGGTTTTAATAGGTTCCTAAGTACTGCAATTTACAACATATCGACTAACCAGAATAAAAAACTCGACCGGATATCACAAAAATAGATTCAATACACTTTATCTACTTATTTTTGTCTTATTACTATGAGATTACCAAGATGAAAAACTCCTCCCAACTATAAAAATATAGATTTGAAAAAACTGCTGTTCATAAGTATGCTACTATTCGCCTCTATCCTCACAAAGGCAAGCGACTCCCTATTTGTAAAGCTAAATAGTCATGAAATAAAAAAAGGTGACACACTTGACTTTGACTGCATATTTAAATCTGATCAAATAGACCAGTCAAAAATTACCTTAAATGTATGGATCGAAAGTATTGGCAACAACAAAAGATGGAAATTCAGATATCCACTCATAGATGGTTATTCAACCGCTAGTTTAGTTTTAGGCGATAGTATTCCTCCTGGTAACTACGCAGTTAATTTTTTAGTTCAAAAGGACCTATTACAACTTAAAGGAAAAGTGAGGGACCATAATCCAAAATCAAAAGGATTAAACTACTTGGTTTTCAACAATAAGAAGCTAGCCTATTTTGGTATTGTAAAACCTGATATGCTGGGAAATTTCAAGACTGTAAAAATATTATTTGAGGAAAATGCCCAATTTGTATTCACAGAAATTGGCAAAAAGAGTAATAACTTATTTATAGATATTGTGAATACATTAGACAGCACTTTTACCCCACTCTTTACCCAAACAGAATTTATAAAAGTTGGGGCCGTTAAGGATATTGACACATCAAACAATAAAACCTATCAATTCGGCCTCAAAGAAAAGAGGGAAAAATTCACCTTAAAAGAGGTAGTTGTTAAATCAGAAATAAAATCAAGGTTAACCTTATTTGAAGAATCCTATACATCAGGATTATTTAAATTTGGAGATGCTAAAACTTTTGATGGTTTAGAGAATAAAGAAATTTCTAACTCATTCGATGTATTTTCTTTTTTACAGGCAAGGATTGCAGGACTAAAAATTACCAACAATATGGGGACTTATGAGCTTAGTTGGAGAAATGGGCCAGTGGATATCTATCTAGATGAAATTTTGGTTGACGAAGATATTGCACGGTTCGTTAATCCATCAGATATAGCCATGATTAAAGTGTTTTCACCAGGCGGAGGAGGCATAAGAGGGAATGGCACTATTGCCATTTATACCAAGCGAGGCGATTATTTGGATGATACTTCGAGAAAGTATTATTTCCTAGTTAATGGCTATACCCCCTATACAAGCATTTGGAAATAGTACAACAATTACTTCCTACTTTTGTTATACCTATATGAATAAGATTGTAGTTGCTATTACCGGAGCCAGTGGTGCTATATACGCCAAATGTTTACTAGACAGTTTGGTGGCTATGAAGGAACAGTATGAAACAGTGGGTGTGCTAATGAGTGACAATGCTAAAATTGTTTGGCAGACCGAATTAGGGAACACGGATTACACCAACTACCCTTTTAATTTTTACAAGAAGAACGATTTTAATGCCCCTTTTGCATCTGGGTCAGCCCAATATAATATTATGATCGTGGTACCTTGTAGTATGGGTACTTTAGGCAGGATTGCTGCTGGGATAAGCGACGATTTAACCACACGTGCAGCGGATGTTATTTTAAAAGAACGTCGAAAATTAATTTTAGTAGCAAGAGAAACACCTTATAATCTAATCCATATCAAAAATATGGAGACTGTTACTTTAGCAGGTGGTATTATTTGTCCTGCCACACCAAGTTTTTATAGCAATCCTAAAACAATTGAGGAGGTAGCTTATACAGTCGTGCATCGAATCATTGACTTAGCTGGACTAAAAAACCCCAGCTTTCGCTGGGGTTCGTAATTAAATTTTATCTTCCTTTGGTGTTTTTGGCACTTTAGGTGTTTTCTCTTTTTCCTTCTTTTGTAAGGTAAAAATTAGCTTGTTGTTTTCCTTGTCCAAATCACCAATCAAGGTATCACCCGCATTGACGCTGTGGTTTAATATCTCCTCTGCTAAAGGATCTTCGATATGTTTTTGAATGGCTCTGTGTAATGGCCTTGCTCCAAACTGCACATCGTATCCTTTGTCTGCGATGAATTCCTTTGCCGCTTCGGTTAATAGTAGATTCAATCCAAGATTCACCAAACGTGCTAACACGTTTTTCATAATGATATCAATGATCAAATAGATATTGTCTTTAGTCAATGAATTAAATACAACTACATCATCAATTCTATTTAAGAACTCTGGAGAGAAGGTACGCTTTAATGCTTTTTCAATTACAGAGCGATTGTTCTCGTCTGTTTGTTGAACTCTTGTTGCAGTTGCAAATCCAACTCCATCTCCAAATTCTTTCAATTGACGTGCGCCAATATTAGAAGTCATAATGATTAAAGTATTCTTAAAATCTACCTTGCGACCTAACCCATCCGTTAAGATACCATCATCCAATACTTGTAATAAAATATTGTAAATATCTGGATGCGCTTTTTCAATCTCGTCTAATAGTATTACACAATAAGGCTTACGACGCACTTTTTCAGTCAATTGTCCACCTTCCTCATATCCAACATATCCTGGAGGCGCACCAATTAAACGGCTTACAGAAAATTTCTCCATGTATTCACTCATGTCAATTCGGATCAACGATTCTTCGGAATCAAACATGTTTCTAGCAAGTGCACGTGCTAATTCAGTTTTACCTACTCCAGTTGGACCTAAGAAAATAAAAGTACCAATTGGTTTTTTAGGATCCTTCAATCCGACTCTATTACGTTGAATGGCTTTTACTACTTTGCCAATTGCATCGTCTTGACCAATTACCATACCACGCATATCATCCGCCATCTTCCTCAACTTAGTCGTTTCGGCTTCCACCATACGCTTCACTGGAATACCAGTCATCATATTGATAACCTCTGCAATGTGCTCTTCATTAATTGGGAAACGTTTGTTTTTACTTTCTTCCTCCCAACTCGTTTTAGCTTTTTCTAATGCTTCACCTAGCTTCTTCTCCGTATCTCTTAAGCTTGCAGCTTCTTCGAAACGTTGACTCTTAACTACTTTATTTTTTTCGTTCTTTACGTCTTCGATTTGTTTTTCCAACTCCACAATATCCTGTGGCACATTGATGTTTTTTAAGTGCACTCTTGCACCCACTTCATCCATTACATCAATCGCTTTGTCGGGCAATAGACGGTCTGTCATATAACGATCACTCAACTTAACACAAGCGGTGATTGCATCATCATCATACACTACATTATGGTAATCCTCATACTTAGATTTGATGTTGTTCAATATCGTAATGGTATCCTCCACACTTGGTGGCTCGATAATTACTTTTTGGAAACGTCTATCTAATGCCCCATCTTTTTCGATATGTTGTCTGTACTCATCTAATGTGGAAGCACCAATACATTGCAATTCGCCTCTCGCTAAAGCAGGCTTAACAATATTAGAAGCGTCCAATGAACCACTTGCTCCACCCGCACCAACAATAGTGTGGATCTCATCTATAAATAAAATAACATCTCTGTTTTTTTCTAGCTCGTTCATGATCGCTTTCATGCGCTCTTCAAACTGACCTCTGTATTTTGTACCTGCAACAAGTGCGGCTAAATCCAATGAGATTACTCGTTTGTCAAATAACACCCTGCTCACTTTACGTTGTACAATTCTTAATGCCAATCCTTCCACAATGGCAGTTTTACCCACACCTGGTTCCCCAATCAAAATAGGATTGTTCTTTTTACGACGACTTAATATCTGGCTCACTCTTTCAATTTCCGCATCTCGACCCACAATTGGATCTAATGCATCCATTTCGGCCATCTTGGTAATATCACGTCCAAAATTATCTAGTACTGGTGTTTTTGATTTGCTTGCTGCAGCTGGTTTTGCTTTTGAACTGGATCCAAAAGGATTGCCTCCTCTTTTCTCTTCTTCAAATTCATCTTCTCCTTCCTCTCCCTCATTTGAAAAATCAGCGCGTGTTGATCTTGACTCTGACGATGCAGAAGGACCTGATCCTACCATCCCTAATTCCGTTCTGAATAGATCATAATCGACATCAAATTGATTTAAAATTTGAGTGGCAATATTTTCCTTGTTCTTAAGGATACTTAATAATAAGTGTTCTGTTTCCACCATTGGGCTTTTTAAAGCCTTGGCTTCCAATACAGTAACACGAATCACCTTCTCTGCTTGTTTAGTTAAAGGCAAACTGTTGATGTTCGCAACGTTCTTACCCGACTTGTCCTTAACCGCTAATTCGATCTCTTTTCTTAATTCGCCTAAGTTCACATTGAGTTGCTTCAATACCTTTATAGCAGTATTTTCCTGATCTCTGATCAGTCCAAGCATTAAATGCTCGGCACCAATAAAGTCATTTCCTAATCTCAATGCTTCCTCTCTGCTGTAAGAGATGATTTCCTTAACTTGTGTTGAAAAATTATTATCCATATAATTAATTAGAGCTGTTATAAGATAAACGAATATTTTTGTCCTAAAGTATGTAAGGCATTACTTGTTTACTCACCTTTTTTAATCGACCACTATGCAATACCAAACAGAACCAAAAGAGAAATTTACGGTAGTTACCTTTCTCGATACCAACCTTAGTTCAAATCTCGTGCCAGAATTGGCCAGTTTGACTACTAAAATTGCAAGTGCCCCGCCTAAAAACCTGGTTTTGAACTTAAAAAATGTGACACATTGGGATTTGCCTGTGATTGAACAGTTGGCTAATGCCCAACAAAGCTATTATGACAATAATACCTCTTTTGTCATCTGTTGCCTGTCAGATGGCTTGCAGGAAGTGCTAGATTTGACTGAATATGCAGAATTATTGAATATGACTCCAACCGAAACCGAGGCCTGGGATATTGTTCAAATGGAGGAAATTGAAAGAGAATTGTTAGACAGCGATGACTTTGAGTTTTCGAATCAAGAATAAGTTAAAAATGGACAATTTCAATTAGATTGGACCCAGAATAGCTGCCAAAATAAGCCGAAGATTCGCTAATTTCGCCGTCATGATTACCCCGCAAACCATTCAACAAATTACCAGCCGAATTGACATAATTGATGTCGTAGGTGAATTTGTGAAGTTAAAAAAGCGAGGAACCAACTATTTAGGCAACTGCCCTTTTCACAACGAAAAATCTCCCTCCTTTACAGTTTCCCCTGCTAAGGAAATTTACAAGTGTTTTGGATGTGGTAAAAGCGGTAACACCATCACATTTTTGATGGAGCATGAAAAGTATAGTTACGTTGAAGCCTTACGTTGGTTGGCAGCAAGATATCATATTGAAGTAGAAGAAACTGAATCGAGTCCAGCACAAAAAATTGCACAACAGGTTTCAGATAGCTTGTATGCCATTAATAGTTTTGCGATGGATTTTTTCACAAAACAATATTGGGACACAGATGCTGGTGCTACTATTGCTCAAAGCTATATGCAGCATAGAGGATTTTCAAAATCAATCATTGAGAAATTTAAGATTGGATACAACCCTTCGGATAGAGATAGTTTAGCCAAAGCATTTATTCAAAACCAATTCAATCCCGAGCTATTTGCGCGTACTGGATTGGTGGTAGAACGCAACGGCGAATGGCAGGATAATTACAGAGACAGAATCATTTTCCCAATACATAATACAACTGGAAAAATTATTGGTTTCGGAGCCCGACAAATCGCCAAAAACGACAAGTCCCCGAAATACATCAATACCCCGGAGAATGAAATTTATAGTAAGAGCAAAATACTTTATGGATCTTATTTTGCGCGAACAGCGATCAACTCGGCGGATGAGTGTTTATTAGTTGAAGGTTATACGGACGTAGTAAGTT
>CALPKD020000011.1 GCA_943324055.2 Chitinophaga pinensis | reverse complement strand
TCAAAGCGGTTTAGTTGAACCGGTACTGATGAATTAGTCATGTTCGCGCCTAACTTATAATGAGCATATAAAATATAATAGCCCTTGTTGTCAAACTCTGCTCCTAAATCGGCATTTATGAATGCCCTGTTACCTGCACCATTAATTAAGTGCTCCTTACTAATCGTTGATATTTTATAGTCAAAGCTGGGACCAGCAATGGCGTAAAACTTATACTTACGCATATCGTTTACTGGAAGTAGCTTTTTGTAGTGTGCAGCGATACTGATGGTAGTGAACTGATTATCGGCCTTAAAATGGGTATAGTCCCCTGTAAATGGAGCTATCGTGTACTTATTCTTATAATCACTCCCAGTGGATACTCTATTTACAGCAAGGCTTAATGAGTAGCGGTGCTTTTCCTTGTAAATACCATCAATCCTAAAACCTCCGCTATACCCTGGTTTAAATGTGTTGCTATTTACTGCATCGAATGCGTAATTAATAGGGGCAGTGATACCATGGTCGTTGATGCTTTGCTTGTTTAAGCTTAGCGCTCCAAACAAGGACAAGTCATTGCCTACAAAATCCACAAAAGCTTTTGAAAATGATTTTTTTATCTTTTGTACCTTATCTTTTATTGGGTGGTTTAGATAAATTTCATCTTTCTTTTTATCTTTTATCGATTGTGCTGTCACATTGCTTGAACAATAAGACATCATTATAATCAAAAGTATACTTCTTGAAATGCTAGTTTTCATTGGATTTTAGAATAATCAGCGAATCTAGAATAAGTAAGTTCTATGACCGATTTTTTTCTAAGCTAACTTTAGAATTGAACCTATTTATTGAATTAATTCAACTTTTTAGAAATAATTCAATAAAATCTATACAAATGATTCATCTTTGAATAGAATGAAAAAGAAAAAAAACAATAGCAGCCATCGTTTAATCGAGTTGCTGCTTAGCTCAAATACAAGCCCTGTATCTATCAACAAATTAATGGAAGCGGGCAAGATATTAGTGATAAAAAAAAGAACTAAAGTGGTTGCCGTTGGAGATGTTTGTGACAAAGGTTTTTTTATACTCGAAGGTGGGTTTATTTCGAGGGTGTATAATGAAAAAACGGAAACTAGCCGAACACAAAACTTTTTCCTCGAGGATTTTAATCCTTTTATGTCTTGCGAGGATAGTTACTTTAGCGGAGAAAAAACAAAGACCGATTTGTTGGCTATTAGAGATTCTCTGGTATTGCAATTCACGAAGTCTGACTTAGAAACCTTGATTGCCACCAGTAGCGATTTAGGCGCCTTCTTTACCAATCATATCCTTGTAAATGCCCTTAACCAAGAAAGTACGCTGAGGAAAATATTAAACGCCTATTCAAAAGAAGAGATCTATAATTATTTAATTGAAGATTGTAATTCGGTTATTAAATACGTTCCTGCAAAATATATTGCTGAATTCATAGGCATCTCAGAAGAATGGTTGAGCAAAACTAAAAAGAAAATATAAGCCATAATAAAAGAAGGGACTCCTTTACGGGGTCCCTTCTTAATTTCATTAGAGAATTTTTATTAGCTTTTATATTTCTAAAAAAAGCTGAATAAAAATTACTTCATCTTAAAGTTTTCCAAAAACTTAGTAGTAAAGTTGCCTGATATAAATTCTTCATTTTGCATTAACTGTAAATGAAAAGGAATCGTAGTATGCACTCCTTCAATTACATATTCACTCAACGCACGATACATGGTATTAATCGCTTCCTCACGTGTTTGTGCCACTGTAATTAATTTACCAATCATTGAATCATAGTAAGGAGGAATCACATAACCTGCATACACATGACTATCAACACGAACACCGTGTCCGCCTGGAGTATGCAATACGGTAATTTTACCTGGTGAAGGTCTAAAATCATTATATGGATCTTCGGCATTGATACGACACTCAATAGCGTGTAATTTAGGCTCGTAATTCTTTCCTGAAATTTTCTCTCCAGCAGCAATTTTAATTTGCTCTTTTATTAAGTCATAGCTCACTACTTCCTCTGTAACGCAATGCTCCACTTGAATACGGGTATTCATTTCCATGAAGTAAAAATTACGATGCTTATCTACTAAAAATTCTACCGTACCTACGCTCTCGTAATTAATTGCACTTGCCGCTTTAATAGCAGCATCCCCCATTCTTTGACGCAAGTCGGCAGTCATAAATGGAGAGGGAGATTCTTCTACTAATTTTTGGTGTCTTCTTTGAATTGAACAATCACGCTCACTCAAATGACACACATTACCATATTGATCCCCTGCAACTTGAATTTCAATATGTCTTGGTTCTTCCACGAATTTCTCCATGTACAAACCATCATTTTTGAAGGATGCTGCTGCTTCCATCTTCGCTGCATCAAATGCTTTTTCAATTTCTGCTTCGTTCCAAACAACACGCATTCCTTTTCCACCACCACCAGCTGTTGCTTTTATAATAACAGGATATCCAATTTCTTTAGCAAGGACTTTGGCGTCTTCTACTCCTTCTAATAAACCTTCACTACCTGGAACCACAGGAACACCTGCTTTAATCATAGTTTCCTTCGCAGTGATCTTGTCGCCCATCTTATTAATCATCTCAGGAGTGGGTCCTATAAATTTAATTCCATGATCCGCACATATTTGAGCAAATTTTGCATTCTCAGCTAAGAAACCATATCCAGGATGCACCGCATCTGCATTCGTGATTTCACAGGCTGCCATGATATGCGGGATGTTCAAATAAGAATCTTGGCCTTTAGGACCGCCTATGCAAACTGCCTCATCGGCAAATTTTACATGCAAGCTATCTTTATCAGCAGTAGAATAAACGGCAACCGTTTTGATACCCATTTCTCTACAAGTTCGAATTATACGCAAAGCAATTTCGCCACGGTTGGCGATCAATATCTTTTTAAACATTTGGTTATTTTAAGTTTGACAATGGGGGGCAAGCCTTATGCTGGTTGCACCAAGAACAAAGGCTGATCATATTCTACAGGGCTAGCATCTTCTACTAACACCTTCACAATAGTTCCTTTTACTTCTGATTCAATTTCGTTGAAAAGCTTCATTGCTTCAATAATACAAACTACTTTACCTGGAGCCACTTCGGTTCCTTCCTCTGCCATTAATGGCTTATCAGGAGCAGCACGACGGTAAAAAGTTCCAATCATTGGACTCTTAATAGTGATCAAGTTATCAGCAACCGGCGCAGCAGCAGGAACAGCAGCAACAGATGCAGCAGCATTCGCTGGAGCAGCTACTGGCGCAGCATACATTTGTGCAGGAGCCGAAGTCATAGTGATTTTATCCTCTTTTTGCTTGATGGTTACTTTACCGTCTTTGTCTTCGATACTAATTTCTCCAATATTACTTTTGTTTACAACCTTAATTAAGTCGTGTATTTGTTTTAAGTCCATGTTTGGCAATTTTGGGTAAAATTGGGGTATTTTTATTGATTTTAGCTAAAAAATGGGCTTTTTTTATCAAAAACAAGGATTTTGGGCATAAAAATAGGGAACCCTTGGCCCCCTATTCTATATAAAATCTAGTAATAATCTGCTTAATGGAACTACTTAACGCGTTCTACGTATTCGCCGTTCTTTGTGTTGATCTTGATTTTCTCTCCCTCGTTCACAAATAATGGAACCATTACCGTTGCGCCAGACTCCAAAGTAGCTGCTTTTAAAGCACGAGTTGCAGTATCCCCTTTCACGCCATTCTCACAATAAGTGATTAATACGTCAATTTTTTCAGGCAACTCCGCTCCTATTGGTAATTCAGTTTCAGTATTCATGAATACAAATACTTCAGCACCCTCGATCAAATACTGAGGAGCATCTATCATCTCTTCAGCCATCACGATTTGCTCAAAAGTCTCATTATTCATTAGGTTATAGCCACTATCGTCTTTGTAAAGGAACTGGAAAGTTTTCTTTTCAACACGAACAGGATAAATGGTTTCACCACTATTCCATGTCTTTTCAATTGAACGCTTATTATCTACCCCTTTCAATTTAGCCCAGATTTTTGCTGCGGCACGCGCTGTCTTATTCTCTCCAAACTCAACTACAGAGTATAAATTATTGTCTAATTTTAAGATCATCCCACGACTAATGTCCGATGTTGTTGCCATAAATTTAATTTTTGTTTTGTCTTTGCGAGGGACAAAAGTACTACTTGCAAGCCATTTATAAAAAAACATGGAATTTTTGTTGAGAAATAAGGGTAAAAAAACCTCGTTTAGCCTATTTTTGCGCCACAAATAACAAATTCAGTCCCAATGTCAGTATTAGTTAATAAAAATTCGAAGGTGATTGTACAAGGTTTTACCGGTACAGAAGGTAGTTTCCACGCTAGCCAAATGATAGAATATGGTACGCAATTAGTAGGCGGTGTGACTCCAGGCAAAGGAGGTTCGACGCATTTAGACAGACCCGTTTTTAATACGGTTGCTGATGCTGTGAAAAATACAGGTGCGGACGTTAGTATTATTTTTGTACCTCCTGCATTTGCAGCAGATGCAATTATGGAAGCTTCTGACGCAGGCATCGCTTTAGTGGTATGTATCACAGAAGGTATCCCTGTTCAAGACATGATTAAAGTAAAAAATTATTTAGTCGGAAAACATACAAGATTAATTGGACCAAACTGCCCAGGTGTGATTACAGCTGGAGAAGCAAAGGTTGGAATTATGCCAGGTTTTATTTTCAAGAAAGGAACTATTGGTATTGTTTCAAAAAGTGGAACATTAACTTACGAAGCTGCTGACCAAGTTGTAAAAGCTGGTTTAGGCGTAACAACAGCAATTGGAATTGGTGGAGATCCAATCATTGGAACGACTACTAAAGAAGCGGTTGAATTGTTAATGAACGATCCGGAAACAGAAGGTATCATTATGATTGGTGAAATTGGTGGTAGCATGGAAGCAGACGCTGCTAATTGGATCAAAGACAATATGAGAAAACCTGTTGTAGGATTTATCGCAGGTCAAACTGCCCCTCCAGGACGCCGTATGGGTCACGCTGGTGCTATCATTGGTGGTGCTGACGATACTGCAGAAGCTAAAATGAAGATTATGGCTGCATGTGGTATTCACGTTTGTGCTAGCCCTGCTGACATTGGAATTACAATGGCTGCTGCATTAAAAAAATAAGTATTCAAACTTCAAAATATCAATCCCTTAGTATTCAAAATATTAAGGGATTTTTTATTGTAATTTAGTGTCATGAAATTGATCGTCCTTTTATTAAGCTGTTTTTTATTGAGTTTTACTTTAAATGCTCAATCCCCAAAAATCAGTATTCACACTACTCCTCCTACGCAATTAAAAGCAGGCCAATCTTTTATTCTTAAAGTAAAAGTGCAGCATAATTTAAAGGAAGAAAAAACAGGGAATCTTACACTTACTTTATTTAACCATGAAACTAAGAAAGAAGTAGACGGCTGGTTCATTAACGTTTTTCCATTTCAATACTTTACAACTATTCTAAATACACCCTTTGAAACCGAATTCCCCTTTACCGTACCAGATGCCTTTACTGGGAAATTTGACATTGTATTGGTGGCTGAAGTAAATCAGTTAAAAGACAGTATTCGCTTTACTGTTCCAACAAGAAAAAAATAAGGCCTTGCAACAAAAAGTTAAATACCTAATCGTTGGGCAAGGCATTGTAGGAACCTGGATGAGCTATTTTTTGCAGGAGCGCGGAATAGCTTTCCGAATTATTAATGATTCACAAACAAAGTCCGCAACGAGCGTAGCGAGTGGAGTAATCAATCCAGTTACAGGACGAAGGATTGTGCAAACATGGATGATTGAAACGATCCTACCCTTTGCTATCGCATCTTACCAGTCCTTTGAAAAAAAGATGCAGGTGGATATTTTTAAAAAAGCAACTGCAATATTGTTACATCCGTCAGAACAAATGAAAGAAAGTTTTGATTACCGATTAGCACATGAAAATGTGTATCTATTCAAAAAAGATGCTGCTGCAATGAATTCCTTTTTCAATACCCCTTTTGGAACTGGCGCGATTGATGAATGCTATTGGATTGATTTAAATAAAATGCTTTTAAGTTGGCGCACACAATTAAGTGTGGAGGGTAATTATATCGAAGCGCATTTTGATTCGAAAGATTTAACCCTTCATGAAAAAGGGGTTCGCTGGAGAAATATGGACGCAGATAAAATACTATTTTGTGATGGCATCCATTCACTGGACCATGCCTTTTTTAATACCTTACCTTTTGCTCCTAACAAAGGAGAAGCACTTATTATAAAAGTGACTGGCTTGCCTACCAATCAGATTTATAAAAGCAAAATATCCATCATTCCTTGGAAGGACGATTTGTTTTGGGTTGGGTCAAGTTATGAATGGAGTTTTGACAACGAACAACCTACAGCACTTTTTAAAGAAAAAATGATTGCGGCTTTGGATACCTATTTAAAACTTCCCTATGAAGTAGTGGATCATATTACAGGGGTGAGACCCGCCAATATAGATAGGCGCCCCTTTGTTGGATTACATCCTAACCATCCTCAAATAGGCATCTGCAATGGCATGGGAACCAAGGGTTGTTCCCTTGCCCCCTACTTTGCAAACCAACTGATTGAACACATGGAGCTCGGGGCAACCATTGAACCCGAAGCCTCCTTAAATAGATTTAAGAACTTATTCAATAGATAAGAAAATATTAATATTTTTATCGAGATTCCAATTACCAGACCCTTAATTTTAGCGAACATGTCAGACCAAAAAAATGAATATTACCATATTCCAATTGCATTTCGAAAAATGGAGAACTTGCATATTGTATTTTGGCTATTTAAAGATATTGCTTGGTGTATGTTTTGGAAACCATTAGGGATTGCGATGATTATCCCAACCTTAGCTATTTCAATAGTAATTGCGTGGAGAACGAGAAATATTTTTTCAGAACTATGTCACAACCTAGCAATCACGGTGTGGATTAGCGCCAATTCATTTTGGATGTGTAGCGAATTTTTAGGAGTAGATAATCTTGTTGTTTTTAATTTGATTACCGTTAAACACTTAGCGATGATCCCGTTTGTAACAGGCGTATTAATCTTGGGTTATTATTATCTTATTTACAAACCAAGACATAAAGAAGATCCTTTGACTTTATAATGTAGCGTTTACTATTTTATAAATATTTCTTTAATTTGTAGGACTGATAAAAAGTAGATAATCCTAAAAGTGCCACTGTTAAAAAGGCCCAACGAAGTCCTATTGCATGAGATAAAAATCCTATAATTGGAGGACCTACTAAAAATCCCAAAAACCCTACGGAGGAGACCGAAGAAAGCGCAATACTAGCCTGACCTAGCGCAGCCGACTTTCCTACACTACCATATATAGTTGGTATAACTGACGATACACCAAATCCTACCAGCATAAAGCCTATGGTGCTTGTCATTATTGTTGGCTGAATGACTGCAACAATCAATCCTAATGTTACCAACAAGCCACTTAACATCAGCTGTTTTCTGGCACCCCAATAGGTAATTAATTTATCGGCAAACATCCTTCCCGTAGTCATACAAGCCATAAAACTAATATAGCCGGTGGTGCGCCATTCATTAGGCACTTTTACAACGTCATGAAAAAATACCCCGCTCCAATCAAACATCATTCCTTCGCAAATCATATTGCTAAATGCAATGATTCCAAACTGCAACATGAGTGGGGTTGGCTTGTTCCACATTTTATTAAGCGCCTGTTTGTTTTTTTCGCTTGGTAGTAAATATTTATGCGCCAGCGCTAAGAATATATAAGATACCAATGCAATCGAAATAAATTGATGCAGCGGTGTTAAGTGACCAGCAACAAAAAAGCCACCGACCAAGCCACCCGTAAAACCGGCTAAACTCCAAAATCCATGAAAAGTGGAAATAATGCTTTTTTCAAAAAACTTTGACAAAACAACTGCTTGTGTATTCACTGAAACATTGTACAAGTTACCAGCCATGCCAAAAAAGAATAAAAAAATACCCAACTGCCAGGTGTTAGTTGACAAGCCTAATAAGATTAAAGTGCATGGATATAAAACCGCCGCTATTTTAAGCATTCGGTTACTTCCATAAATAGAGTTTAAACTACCCGAAATAGGGATCGCCAAAAAGGACCCTAATGGCAGAAATAATAACATCCCCCCAAATTGAGCATCGTTTAAGTTTAATTGAATTTTGATGTCGGGGATACGACTTGCCCAACTTGCAAAACAGATACCCGTAAAAAAGAAAAAACCCGATAATATGATACGTCTAGTACGATGTGAAATAGCTTGGTCTGACATTGGGCAAAGGTCGTGAATTTCTAGGATTTGGGCTATATTTGCAGACCTATCATTATTAATAGATTTATATGTACCGTACGCACCATTGTGGGGAATTGAATATTCAGTTTGTCAATCAAAATGTAACCCTTGCAGGTTGGGTTCAAACCATTAGAAAATTTGGAGCTATTACCTTTGTCGATTTAAGAGATCGCTATGGGATTACCCAGTTATTAATTGGAGAGGAACTACAAACACAATTGGACGCACATCCACTGGGTCGTGAATTTGTAATTCAAGTAATGGGAACTGTAATTGAACGTTCAAGTAAGAATGCAAATATCCCTACTGGCGATATAGAAATTAAAGTAACTGAATTTAAGATATTGAACGCGTCTATTGTGCCTCCCTTTACAATACAAGACGACACGGATGGCGGGGATGACATCAGAATGAAATATCGTTTCTTGGATTTAAGAAGAAACGCGATTAAGAAAAATATGGAGTTGCGTTATAATGTAAACCGTGCCACTAGGAACTACTTACATGAAAAAGGATTTATGGATATTGAAACTCCATTCTTAATCAAATCTACACCCGAAGGTGCACGTGACTTTGTGGTACCAAGCAGAATGAATGAAGGAGAATTTTATGCATTACCACAATCTCCTCAAACCTTTAAGCAGTTGTTAATGGTGAGCGGCTATGATCGCTACTACCAAATTGTAAAATGTTTCAGAGATGAGGATTTAAGAGCTGACAGACAACCCGAATTTACACAGATTGACTGCGAGATGAGCTTTGTTGAGCAAGAGGATGTATTAAATATGTTTGAAGGTTTAATAAAAAGCATTTTTAAGGACGTTAAGGATATTGATTATACCGACACCGTTCAAAGAATGACCTGGGAAGATGCCATGTGGAATTATGGAAATGACAAACCAGATATTCGTTTTGGCATGGAACTTTGCAATTTAAAAAAGCCTTCACATGTGTATGCCGAAAAGCAGGACCAAGCAGCTTTAATTAATGGTGTTGATTTTAAGGTGTTTGACGAAGCTGAAACGGTTATTGCCATTGCTATTCCAGGATGCAGCGACTATTCACGTAAACAAACCGATGATTTAACCGAGTGGGTTAAACGTCCTCAAATAGGAATGAAGGGTTTAGTTTTTATTAAATGCAATGCTGATGGTACTTTTAAAAGTAGCGTTGATAAGTTTTATAATGAGGATAAGTTAAAAGCAATTGCTGCTGCAACAAATGCAAAAGCAGGAGATTTAATATTGATCTTAGCGGGTACAGAAGAAAGAACACGTAAAGCAGTAAGTGAATTACGTTTAGAATTAGGCAAGCAATTAGGATTTAGAAAAGACGATGAATTCAGATTACTTTGGGTTTTAGATTTCCCATTGTTTGAATATGACGAAGAAGGAAACCGTTGGGTAGCTAGACACCATCCGTTCACCTCTCCTAAACCTGACCATATTGATATCATGATCAACAATGCGCCTGAGATTAAAGACGCTTCCAAATACTTAGAGCATCCATATGCCAATATTAAAGCAAACGCTTATGATATGGTATTAAATGGCAACGAAATTGGTGGAGGTTCTATCCGTATTTTCCAAAGAGCATTACAAGAAAAAATGTTCGCCGCCCTAGGAATGACTCCTGAGGAAGCACAACATAAATTTGGATTCTTGTTGGGTGCATTTGAATATGGCGCTCCTCCTCATGGTGGTTTAGCATTTGGCTTTGATCGTTTGTGTGCTTTATTAGGTGGCAGTGAAAGTATCCGAGATTTTATTGCATTCCCTAAAAACAATAGTGGACGTGATGTAATGTTAGATGCACCAAGCTCCATAGACGACAAGCAATTTGAAGAACTTCATATTAAATTAAATTTGAAATAAGCACATGCTCAATAATTTAAAGTTTTACGTAGTACTCTCCTATATTTTAATTCCGATTGCCTTACTATTTGCATTCTTAGATGTAGTATTATTTATGACTGCACTTGCAAACCCAAGCGCCTTGATTATGGTGTTTGTAATTGCGTGTTTGGTGATTTATACCTTTGCAAGTTTTAAATTTCTAAAAAAAGGGATTGAGCACGAACATGTTCAAAGTAGCAAGCTAAAAGACTGGATTAAAGTAAATGCCTATGTTAGCTTTTTCCTTTGTGCTTTATTTTTTATTAATTCAATTAGTGTGTTGGTTGCGGATAACGCCACACTGATGACCTTCGTAAACGAATTTCTACAGCAGCAACCTAACTTACCCGCAGAAATAACTAATACAATGATCTTATCTCTATTAAAGGGGGTATCTGTATTCCTTTTATTTAGTGGTATTGTAGGCCTAGTTCATATCAGAACCACCCTTAGATTAGTAAGGGAGCATGACCATTTGTTTGAATAGCACTTGATTTAATTGTACATTTATTTTGATGACTTCTATTCCATTAGCAGAACGACTGCGTCCGCAAAAGCTGACCGACCTTGTTGGTCAAGAACACCTTTCAGGCGAGAACAGTGTATTGCAAAAAGCAATCGCTAAAGGGAAAGTGCCCTCTATGATATTATGGGGGCCTCCTGGAGTAGGGAAAACCACTCTTGCAAATATTATCGCCACCACTTTCAATAGCGCCTATTATCAGCTGAGTGCGATTAGCAGTGGCGTGAAGGAGTTAAGAGAAGTGATTGAAGAAGCAAAGACAAAACCAAGTGCCATCTTATTTATTGATGAGATTCACCGTTTTAATAAAGGGCAACAGGATGCATTATTAGGTGCAGTCGAAAAAGGAATCATTACATTAATTGGTGCGACTACCGAGAATCCAAGTTTCGAAGTGAATAGCGCCTTGCTTAGCAGATGTCAAGTATTTATTTTAAAAGCATTGGACGAAATCGCCTTAAAAAAATTAATCCACCAAGCAGTTGATAGAGATGATTTGTTCAAGAGTCGGCCTATCGAAATAAAAGAGACCGAAGCACTTATTCAACTTTCGGGTGGTGATGGCCGAAAGCTACTCAACTTACTAGAGTTATCGGTAGAGGCTTTAATTGGTACTTCAACAAGCAAGGAGCCATTAGTCCTTACCAATGATTGGGTAATGGAAGTGGCACAAACTAATATTGCCTTGTACGACAAGAATGGAGAAATGCATTATGATATTATTTCTGCATTTATAAAAAGCATGCGAGGATCCGATCCCAATGGCGCAGTATATTGGTTAGCTAGAATGATTGCAGGGGGCGAGGATGTGAGTTTTATTGCACGTAGAATGTTGATTTTTTCGAGCGAGGATATTGGCAACGCCAACCCCAATGCTTTTTTATTAGCCAATAGTTGTTTTGATGCAGTAAATAAAATCGGTTACCCTGAAAGCAGAATTATCTTATCACAATGTGCAATTTATTTAGCGACTTCTCCAAAAAGCAATGCTTCCTATGAAGCCATTAGCAATGGATTAGCTTTGGTAGGTAAAACAGGCAACCTACCTGTACCATTGCATTTACGCAATGCCCCAACTAAATTAATGAAGGACTTATCTTATGGAGCAAATTACCAATACTCACATTTAGGAGATAAGAATTTTATTGAACAAGAATACTTACCCGAACAAATAAAAGGTACCAGCTTGTACCAACCGCAAAAAAATGCAAGAGAGCAAGAACTAAAAAAATTCTTGCAAGAACGCTGGAAAGGAAAATACGGCTATTAGACCCTTTGATGAAATAAAAGAATTTATCCCTTAATTTTGCACCTATGGCAATTGAAATAAATGTAAAATGGGTTACAAAACCCTTCGCCGAACTTACTGCAGCTGAACTTTACGCAATACTTAGATTACGAAGTGAGGTATTTGTAGTAGAACAAAATTGCGTGTTTTTGGATATGGACAACAACGACCAAAAAGCATTTCATACCATGGGATGGATCGGAGATGAATTAGTTGCAACTACTCGCCTATTTAATACGAGTCAATCCTATGCTGGGTACCAGAGTATTGGACGTGTAGTAGGCTCCCCTAGACACAGGGGGTTGGGAATCGGGAAAGACTTAATGAATTATTCCATTCAAGAATGTGAAAGATTATTTGGCAAAGGCCCTATCAAAATTGGCGCACAGTTATACTTAAATAAATTTTATAGCGAACTCGGTTTTGAACGTTCTGGTGATATGTATTATGAGGATGCGATTGAACATATCCCTATGATCAAGCCATCTCCAGTGCCAAATATTTAGCAGTATGTGATTTGGATTTTTTAATCATTTCCTCAGGGGTACCTGTAAATTGAATTACGCCACCACCACTACCCCCTTCAGG
>CALPKD020000010.1 GCA_943324055.2 Chitinophaga pinensis | reverse complement strand
TCCCTTTTTAACTTCAACCATACCTGACAAGTATTGATTCCATGCTTGTGCATCGTTTCGATACTTACTATATAAATCGAACGCTTTTTGAATCTCCACCGTGTCCTTCATCTTTGCAGCAGCAAAAATTACATTTTTATAATAACTAGTTGCTCTAGGCCAATTGTAAAAAGCACGCTTTGAGTAGTAAAATGCACTGTCATACTTTAACAGACTCGCATAAATAGCTGTTCTTATAAAATCATTATAATGTAAATAAGGATTTACGTTTTCACTTTCGTTCAAAAGCTTTAATGCTTGATCATATTGCTTATCCCTAAAATAATACCTAGCTATTAACCCTTTTATTGGCAACGTGGAAGTAGATAAATTGGGAATAGACGGGAAGGCATCTTTTACATCATCTAATGGCATTTTAGGATCCGCATCTATTTCTCCCATCACGTACTTCTGCACTTTTAAAGATTGATAAGTTTGGTAGTTTATATATACAGATGACCCAATCAATAATATACCCACAATAAAATAAGCGAATACAATCTTATACTTAATGCCATCGGTTGATTTACTCGCTTTGTTAATAAAGGCAGCAGGCATGAAAACCAAAGCAGCACTCATTGCCAACATCGTTTGCATGGAGGTACGTTCTGCTGGAAAATTCAAAAATGCATCCACAAAATAACAGCTAATTGCCATAAAGGAAATGGTAGCCATTAAAGTATACTCCTTAAATGATTTATCGCGCCAAATTTTGATTGTAAATAGCAACATCAATAAAAATAAAGATCCAAAGCATACCCCGCCAATAACACCTAAGTCCGCAAACATTTCAAAAAAATCATTATGTGAGTGGTAGGGAACAAATAAGTCATTGGTATATTCTTTCTCATACGGAATAGAAGCCAACTTCCAATTGCCGTATCCTGCACCTAACAATGGATGCTTTGTTGCGTAATCAATCGCGCCCTTCCAAAGGTGAATCCTGCTATTTTGTTCACTAGCAACAGTAATATCACCTACACGCTTTGCCACCGTTCCATATCCACCCTGAAAACCTTGCAAGTCCACTGCGTTTTTTAAAACAAAATTTGCCGAAAAATAAGCTAGTAGGATTGGAAAAATCAGATATGCAATTTGTATGAATATCTTTTTTGGTGCGCGCTTACTTACAAAATAAATAGTCGTACCCATAAATAAGAGGGAAATAATTCCTAAACCAACAAAGGTAGATCTCGTATTTAAAATAAATAAAGCGAAAATTCCAAAAAATAATGCAACCAACCCAAATGCCTTACCTATAAATTTTTGATTCAAAATAAAATAGAGCGCAAAAGGAAACTTAATCAATAAGCTAGCTGCCATTACGTTCTTGTTGCCATTATTACCTGTCAGGCTAATAATATTTTGATCCAATGGTAGGGTCTCTAGATTATTAGTAAACCCCGTAATGACATAGAACGCGTCATATAACAATACCAAACTCACTATTAATGCAATTGCATTAAATACAAACCGCATATCCTGCTTGTAATAGAGTATGGATAAATTAAGAAAGATTAAATAAGTCGTCACAAGCCTTGCCAAAGTAACCAAGGTTTCTGTTGCATTAATGGCATAGAAATAGGACCCCATTGCCCAGAGCACTAAAAACGAAAATAAAATGGTGAATCTTTGTTGAAAGATGGCCGCGATTGCTTCCTTAAATTGAGCACGATTCAAGAAGATGTAAAAAAGCACACAGACATCCAAAAGGCTACTAAATAACCATTGCGCACCCATTACATCCGCTCCACCCATGTCTGGGATAAAGTGTACCAATAAGTACAATGCCGTTAATATAATCCCACCCCAGCCTAGTTGCTTATCTTTTTCCATCTGTATCTTCAATATTTAATTAAAGATACTTATTATAGTTAAAAATCTGTGCATATGTGATGCATTAAGCCCTTTACTAATGGACATTGGCACGAATCTCGCTATTTAACAACAATCCCATCAACAAGTACTACATCACTTAAAAAGCCATTACAAAATCCCTTTACTATAATAATATCTCCTTTTTTAAGGAGCTCTTTATTTTTAAAGGTGACAAAGACATTCGAAAATGCCCCTTCTGTACCAAGTGTAACAGTCGATTTTTCTTCCTGGTTTACCCCCGTTTCAAGTATCACTCCTGAAACCTGTAAAACCTTATTTAAATACTTTGAATTAGCAAGTGATTCATTGTTTGTAAAATGAGCAGTTAACGAATCTGCCGCAATTACAATTGCCACTTGATCGCTCGCTTGTCTTTTATTATTTACAGCATAAACAAATACATAATAATAAACTCCAGCAGCCAATACAATACCAATAATAAATAAGGAAAATATAATTTTCTTAAACATGGATTACCATTTATTAGTGATTAAACTCTTTTTTTTCTTTAGCGTAAACGCGCGTGTAAGATTAAATCCAAATCTCAACTCTCCCTTTCCCCACGAACCCAATGTTTCATTAATAAAAGTACGTTCGGTCATACCCGTTGAATTTGTAACATGCAATTGAAATACATGTCCACCTGTTTCAATATCTAACCCAACTGTAAGCGGGTCATAGTATCCATCCAATTTATCAATTCGATAAAAATATTCTGTCGTAAAATTAACGCGTTTAGAGATACGCTGTCTAAACCCAACCCCTAGGGATTTAAAATCGTTTGGGATTGCAGCATTTGAAACCATATTGTAGTGAATAAGTGTAGGCGTAAATTGAAGTGAAAAGTAATCATTCAACTTACTAGCGATTAAAATTTGATGTGCATAAGAATATCTATCAGAAGAATAAGGAATATACTCCGCCGTAGGATCGTCTTTTAATGATTTGTAAATAATAGTAGCCGCATAACTTACCGAAAATGGTATGTTCTTAACGCCAGTTTGTTGCTGGATTATTTTATATTTTAAAAAGCCATCATATTGCTTTAAATAGGTACTGCGACCTATTCCTATCATCAGTCTTTTAGTCACCCCATAATCTAAACCTATCCTCATAGATGCTTGGTCTAATCCAAACAAGTCATAACCCCCTTGGCTTATAGGCCCAAAACGATGCAGTATTTTAAGATCTAATACTCCAACCCCCACATTTTCTATGGATTGTCCATTTACAATTCGACTTGATTTAAACGTAGCTGTAGTAATATCTTTCACTTTGACATCGTCCTTCTCTTTAAACAAGTCAACTTCTTGGGCAGACAAACGAACGCTACTCAAAGCAAGCAGCAATAAAAAAGATATGATTTTAAATTTAGTCATCTTGGTATAAGTTAGTATTTACAATTTACTTTTAGGATTGCTTCGCTTGCAATTTTACCTCCAATATAGGACCCATTGATTCCAAAACTTTTAACATCTACTTTAAATTCTCCTTTTAAAGTGGGCACTCCATTTTGAATCATCATTGTACCTTTTGTGCTAGTCTTATTTCCTACTCCATGTATAGTAAGTGTGCCGTCGACATTTATAGCATATTGGCCATCTTTACTAAAATTAACCTCCTTGATATTGGTTATGAATCCTTTAAAATCCGCTTTAGGAAACTTAGTGGATTCCATATAATTTTCATTAAAGTGGTCTTCCATCAATTGATTTTCAAATTTGAAGCCTTTCACAAGTACTCCAAAAATAATTTGACCTGTAGATTCCACAAATTTTGAATCCACTTGATTGTTTACAGCCTCAATTTTAACTGCCTCCCCTGTTGCATTAAAATATATTTGGCCGGTTTTAGTCGCATATACTTTTTGTGCACTTGATTGAAAAAAACTAGTTATAAATAGTAAAAAAGAAAAGATAATTTTATTCATTGTTTTAAATTTTTTAATTATTTAAAGCACCTTTATGAATCCAGGCTTGTATTTGATTGATTGAACAACTAGCAAGTTTAGCACTATTCTTTGGCATTGGAGAAGCTTTCCCATTTTGCAAAATTGAATTTAGCAAACTGCCATTTGTGATATAAGGCTTCATAGAACTGTATGAACTTAGCACGATACCAGCACCTAAACTTGAAGCAGTAGCGGCGCCATGACAGCTGTTGCACTGTGCGTTTACAATAGCTACCACCTGAGTTGCATACGTTACATTAATGGTATCACAAACAACAGAACCTGAGGTTGGGTACACAAGGTTCGCTTTGTCATAATAGCATCCTGTTGAAAAAGCAATTACTATAAGAATGACGAAATTTTTTAATTTAAATATTTTCATTTTTTCTTAATTATTTAAGGCGCCTTGATGTACCCAAGCGGTTATTTTATTAATATCACATGCACTCAACTTAATTGTGCTAGAAGGCATTGCGATATAACCTGCTAAGTGATTTAACGAACCACTTAATCTACTTGCGATTACTTTAGTCCCTGCGTAAGTTGTTAAATTAATATTCCCAGATGGGGATGTTGCATTATGACAACCTGTACAGGAACTTTTTAATATAGGTGACACATTTGTCACAAATGACATTTTTAAAGTATCGCAATTAGTGACTGAGCTTGTGTTACAGGAATTATTTTTTGCCCCTTGTCTTATCCACTTTGCAACTAAATCAATTTGAGTTTGTGTAAATGGCGCTACAGGTAGCCGAGGCATCCTGTTTCCTGGATCATTGTCAATTAATGATCTATATAATTTACTATTCGTAGGGGAACCAGCACTCACATATCTCATAATATTAGCGTAATCAGTTAATACCACCCCTTCGGCCTTTGTAATATTGTCGTGGCATTTAGCCATTGCACAACTAGATAATATAAGCGGAAATAACTGAGAAGCAAAATAAACGGTGTCTGCACTACAAGCGTTCACTACGGTAATAGGATCAACTGGTGTAATTGGAGGAACAACTGGTGGATTGGTTGTAGTGGTATCCGTTACAACAGCATACAATGGGTTCACTTTAGCAACCTCATGCTCACAGGACCAGCTACCTACAATGACCAACATTAAAAAAGTCATCCCCTTTAAAGTAGATTTCATTGTTATGATTTTAATCAGGTACAAGATACCGATATTAATACATTCATTTTTTTTCGAAATCCATTAAATACTATGATAGCAATCAGCTTGGGATGAAGAATACTATATAATCAGCCACTGCAGCCCACATTAAAAATTTGTTAAGAATTAAATTTTAAAAAATCACTAGTCAATCAACCGAACCTCACCGATAAATCGAATTAAGTCTGATGCAACTAAACTCGATTTTGATATTTTTTTTATTGCAATATCACCAGCCATCCCGTGAAGATAAACACCCAAGGGTGCAGCAATATGCGGCGCATAACCTTGTGCACAAAGTGAGGCAATCATGCCGGTCAACACGTCTCCGCTTCCGGCAGTAGCCATACCGTCATTACCCGTTGTATTAACCATTGCTTCCCCTTGACTAGTAACAAAAATTGATGGTGCTCCTTTTAAAACTAAATTTACTGGGTGATCTCTAACAAAAGTGAGCGCTTGCAACTCTCTTTGTGCGGGAATGTATTCAAAACCTTGTAGTCGACTAAACTCCCCCGGGTGAGGAGTAAGAATATGATTTTCCTTGATAGGTGTTAAGTTAAAAGCGAGTAAGGTTAGTGCATCTGCATCAATTACAATAGGGCCATTGTAATGTGCTAGTAGATAATAAACGGTATCGTTCGCTACGTCTGACAACCCCAAGCCGGGACCTATGGCAATTGCATCAAATTGAGATAAATCTATTTCAGCAATCTCTTTATTTACGATGTACATAATTTCAGGGCTTTCCCCCAATAAAGGCTCGACTGCTTCTTGCGGGATAAAAGCAGTAACCATTCCACAACCGCTATGTAAAGCAGCACGTGCACACAAAATTGAAGCACCCGCTTTTCCGTTACTACCTGCAATTACAAGTACGTGACCGAATGATTTTTTGTGACCATCCAACTTGCGGGGATGAACATTTGCGTGAACCCAAGACGCATCTATTTTTTTCATCCTGAATTTATTTAGAGAGATACAAAGCTACGGAAACTTACCTACCCTTTAAGTTATCTCTAATTTCGGCAAGCATTTGTTCGGTAGTTGTCAAGGGAGGTTTTTCGGCTTTTTCATTTTCGGCATCTTTAAATTTATTGACTGCTTTAATTACCAAAAACAAAACCAATGCAATTAAAACAAACTTAATCACTGCTGCAATGGACTTGCCATACTTTACTGCACCCCAAGCGAGCTTATCTATATCTGCTACCCCAGCCGCATTCGTTGCAGGTGTCAATATAAGTGGAGTGATAATGTCCTCCACTAACGAACTTACAATACTGCTAAAAGCAGCTCCGATCACTACGGCTACTGAAAGTTCAATTACGTTCCCTTTGATGGCAAAATCTCTGAATTGTTTTATCCAAGACATAAAGTAAATTTAAAATGCTGCATAGCGGATTAATACCTTTGGTGCTGTTTTGTGTAATGAATCAAGTCCACTAAAGAACTCACATTTAATTTACTAAACAATATACTTTTCATAGTAGAAACAGTATTATCTTTTATATTCATTCTTTGACTTATTTCTCTTGTACTTAACCCTTCCATCAAATATTCCAATACCAATGATTGCCTATCAGAGAGATTCCCATATGGATTATGGATTGGCAATTGCAGAGGTCGCAAAGGCGAAGCAATACTTTGTATACAAGTTTCCGAAAAATCCTTCAACTTATATTTCAACTCAGAAAGGGAGGTATCTTTGTCTAGATAAAAATGCAATAAATTGTCATTCACTAGCCTTTGATAGTTGAACATATTGCTAGAAGTGAATAAAAGTATGACAATATCAGGGTAGCGCTCCCTTATCCTTTGCAAAAATTCAATTGGAGAATTCATAATCATTTGAAAACCAAGTATTAAATGTGTAAAATCGTATTTCTCCAACTGATTCATTAAGCCTACAGAATCGGTTGATTCATAAACTTGGCTAAATTCGAACCTTGTTATTAATTGTCTCAAACCCAGCCGCAGAATAGAATTAGGCTCAGCAATAAGCACATTTTTGTTAGTAAACATAAAAATGAATATAGGTTTTAGAATAGGGTGTAAAATCTATACTAAATTAAAAACAATAAAAATTATAGAATTTAATCAGCCTAATTAAGTATTATTTTTTTGATAAAAAAACATAAATAAGTTATTGCTTATTTTTGAAAAAAAAAGATTTAACACAAATTTGCAATATTTTATAACAAATATGACATACAAAATAATAAAATTTAAATTCAATTTGAGAAATAGAATAATATTTTGAGATTATTTAAACATATTAAGTATTTTTAAAATGAAAAGGAAATGTAAATATGATTCCACAATTTGTATCATTAATTGGAATTTTTGTGGGTATAATTATTGTTATATTTAATTATTTCAATAAAAAATACAGCCCATCTAGTTACTTATTAGCAGGGTATTTTTTTGTACTTAGTATTTACGGACTGGCTCACTTTACAATGTCAGCATCGACTAGTCCCTTATTATTTGTAATTCAATTCAATCATATTATTCCCACATTTGTTTCAATTGGCCCTATTTTGTATTTCTATACCAGAATAACTTTGGACGATCGATTTCATATTCTAGACAAGCGAAATTTGATTCACCTTGTGCTAGTTATTATTTCATTTATTGACATTATGCCCTATTTAATATTGCCTTTTGATCATAAAATACAAATTGCTAAAAATATCATATCCCTAAAGACAAATATATCCAATACACACCATCTATTATTTACAGATATCACCGCCTCCTTAATGAGGCAATTGATCAACTTCATTTATTTAATTTGTAGCCTCAAATTTATTATCTATAAAAAAATAGATCGTCCTATTAATTTAACCCAATTAAAAATTATTAATACTTGGCTAAGGGTGCTGATTTCGTCTAATTTAATATTTAACACATTGATACTTTTATATTTAATTGAAACCGCTTTTGTTAAAACGAACTATTTGACTAAATATTCAGCAATTATTTTAAATAGTTCCTGGGTAGCATATAGTGGAATTATATTAAGTATATTTTTATTTCCCAATATTTTGTATGGCTTGCCTCAAAATACGGATATCATAAATATTGCTACTAAAGCAGTGTTCAAGAAGGGCTATAAGCCATTTGAATTAGACAATGCATATATTTTAAAAATAGACCATTTCATTACTCAGTATATTGAATCTCATCCTTACATTCATGAAAAGTATAGCTTGTCGGTATTAACGGCGGATTCTAAAATCCCAACGCACCATTTAAACTTTTACTTTAAGGAACATTTAAATACCAATTTTAACAGTTGGAAAAACAAATTAAAAATAACCTACGCAGTTGAGCTTATCAAAAATGGGAGATTAGATCAAATTACTATTGAAGCGGTTGCATTACAATCAGGTTTTAAATCCTACTCCAATTTCTATGCTATATTCAAAAACAAAACGGGATTCACCCCGTCAGAGTATATTGGGAAAAACAAAAATGATTTTAACTTAACGGCCAACAGAAGGAATGACGGGTAAGCTCTCATTCCCTGCCTCGTTCACACTTTGCACCCCAAAGAAATAATTGTCCTTACTATAAGGCAATCTTATTTCCGCCGACTCTGTATATATTTTCTTTTGCCAAACCGCACTTGTTGTTTCCCTCACTAATACATAATACCCTTTTACCTTACCTACTTTTGGGGCTTTCCAATACAAGAAACTAGTATTACTTAGTTTTTTAACATCCACTTTAACTTCCTCTGGAACAGCTGGCGCCTTGGCTAAATTTGCCAAATTCGCTAAATTCAACGCCGTATTCTTTCTCAAGTATTCAAAATCAATAAATTCAGGCAAATCGCCATACTGTATTCCATTTTCAACACGGACATCCTGGTGCTGCCTAGTAAAGTTCTCATTCATTTCAGTAAACCTTACTCCTGCAAACCCATTCTCCACAAATGCAGTATGATCCCCTCCACGTAAAAAACGATCGTTTCTGTAAATCATCATCACTTGTATATTATCTACATAACGCTCTCCTACTTCTTTAATGTAACGCGCCAATTGTCTTGACCTTCCGTCGTTTTCCAAACCTAAATTGCGTATTTGCATTGCCAGCCTTCCTGTATCTAAAACAGATAATCCTTCACTAAATACACGCACTTTTGTGTTATCGATGATATTGGTTTCACTACTATTATTACTACCCATGATATCATTATTCAATACTGCCTCAATTTTCCAGTTTTCTTTTTTGGCTTTATTTGCCATAAAATAAGCGCCTAACAAGCCCTGCTCTTCCCCGCTCACTGTAACAAAAAGGATTGTTGCGGGAAAGCTATGCTTGGACATCACCCTCGCACATTCAATGACTGCAGCAGTGCCACTTCCATCATCATCTGCCCCAGGCGCAATTCCTACGCTATCCATTACACTTGTGCGCATATTATCCAAATGCCCTGTTATAATAAAAACTCTTTTATCACTAGGATCGGTGCCTTTTAAAGTAGCCACCACATTCCCAAGAATAATTGGTCGATTTACTCTTTTGCCATCTGGCGTATAGGTAATTGTATCAATAACCGAAGTCAATCGGCCTCCTGCTGATAAACCAAATGCGTTAAACTTATTAAGTATCCATTGCCTAGCAGCCCCAATACCATTTGAATTATTGCCTTGTGTACTTAAAGTATTTCTTGTACCAAATCCTACTAAATTATAAATATTAGATTTAATAGAATCGGCACTCACTTCTTTCACCATTGCTTCAATTTCAGCATCTCGCTTTACTATGACTTGTGCAAATGAAGACTGAATAGCTAAAATTGAAACCACAAGGAATAAACTCTTTTTCATTTTTTAATTTATTTGACGAGTACTAGATTGAATGATAGATGATTTATTTAATTTTTACTATCTAAGATAATTGGAGTTTTCCCTCCTCCCATGATAATTACTTTGGCATTTGGAGAAGTCATCAACCCTTTCATTGCCTGAATTTGTTCGTACTGTAATTGCTTGTCCCCTAAACCTAAACTTATAATACGTTGGTAATCGGCTATACCTTGCGCTTCCACTCTTTTACGTTCTGCTTCTTGCTTTTCTTTTTGTAAGACATACTGCATCTTTTGCGCGTCTTGCTCGGCCTTTATTTTTTCCTCTATTGAACCCTTAACTGAAGCTGGCAAAGTAATATTACGTACTAGTAATTGCTCCAGTACCATACCCCTCGACTTTAAGTTAGCTTCGATTGATTTAAATATTCTGGATTGAAATTCATCTCTTTTTATCGAATATAAATCCACTGCTGTATAATACACTGCATTGTCTCTAATTTTTGTTCTAGTAATTGGTCGTATTACTACATTCTTAAAGTCAAAACCTATTTGTCTTACAATATTGGGTGCTTGAGATGCTTGCACACGATATAAAACTGTTAAGTCGATCACTACTTCTAAACCATCCGCTGTCAAAACTCTAATGGCGTCATCACCAGCCACATCTCCCTCATTATGCACGCCACTCATTGTATAGTTTTGTGTTCTAACATCAATCGTCTTCACTTCCATTAAAGGATTTACAAAATTCAATCCACTCACCAATACTTCATCCTGTACTTTCCCGAATAAGGATTGAACTCCAATTTGACCTGCATCAATTTGTTTGATACAAGATGTCAATAAACCAAGTCCAATCACAACTAATCCAACAATACGGACAGTGCCTTTGTACTGAGACATAGGCGCGTTTAGGCTTTGCAATGCCCCAGCTGCGAAGAAAACAATTAGACCCAAAAAGATAAGTACCATGATATTAAATTTAATACAATAAATATACATGTAATTTGGCACGGCCCATAAAAAATTACACTAGTGCCTCCACTAATAAGGCCCCCTGTAAAGGAGGCCCTATTATTATTGCTTACTTAAAATGTCCACTAACCAAAAAATCACCTTAAATACGATTTTAGAATTTGTATACTGCGGCGAGAATGAAATTTCCCGCATATTGATTTGCATTGTTGTTTTTATTAATGAAAATTTTATCCTTCGCATTATCAAAACGTATCTCAGGAATAATAGTGAATTTTTTCAAATGTATATTCGCAGAAATTGTATTTTGAAATATGGAAGTTCCTAAGCCTAGTGCAGATTTAGTATCATTAAACAACTCAGATCTTAATGTAAAACCGACCAATGAGATTGGATCATAATTCAAATATACTGCATGACTAGACCAGCTTTGTCCTGAAAGTGTAGCAATGGTACCATCATAATTAAGGCCCACTTTACTATTAATTACCCCGTTCAATACGAGGTCAAATTGAGACTTGTCTTTGCCGCCTTGATAATTTAGATAGGCTTTTAATTTATCGTCTTTAGTGGCAGTGCTTACTTGTGCAATTAAAATTTTATCTGGAGATGTGGAAGATACAAAATCAGTAGGCTGAGCAATCCCCAACATCATAGCCCATTTGCCACCAAGTGCGATATCGGCTTTTAGACCAGTATGAAAAAATGGCCCATAAGAAAAACCGTAACTCATACTGTAGTTCCTATTTGAATAGGCATCTAATAATTCATAGCCAATATGAGTTGCCCATTTCCCAAAAGTGAATTTTATACTGCTAGTTGGTGCATAACTGATATAAGCTTGCTTAATGTTTTGCGCTATGCCTTTATCATTATAGGAGAATTCCTCAACACGTTTGCCTATACCCAAGTCCAATGTAGCAGCAAATTTCCCGTAGGTAGGGTCTAATTTAATGGATGCCATTCCAATTTGGAGTGAATTATTAGCATTCGTGAAACTTGTTTTATTGTTCAGTGCCGAATTCGCAAAGTCGGCTTTATAATACCCATCGACATAAAGCGTATATGCAAATGAGCATTTTGGTTTTTGTTTTGACGCCGAATCAGCTGTTGCAGAAGTTTGAGCCTCCAAGGTCGAAACAGAAATGGCTAATAATAATAAGAGAGCGATTTTTTTCATACTAAGAGTTTAAGGGTGAAGAATATATATAAATTATATAATATATATTATAAAACGAAAAATATGGTAAGTTAATTGATAACAAAAAGAAATAAAACGAAAATTGTAAATGCGAGATTTTGTTAATTATTATTGATTTTCAATTGTTTGTGCATATTTTAATGTTTTAATTTTGTATTATATAATATAATATGTGTAATATTTAAATCTAAATTAACAAATTAATTACAAATACTTCAATAATTTTCATATATAATTATTTATAATTTATATAATAAGAATCCGTTTTAATATAGAAGATTATGTATAATGTAATGAAAGGTTTGCGGCAAAATGAATAAACAAAAAAGTGGTTTAAATGAGAGCTTTAGCAATTTATATAGGTTAAATAATGTTACTACGTTGATATTGATGTAACTTTAAAGGAATCTCAAAAAGGCGCTATTTAAGACAATAGCAATCAAAAATGCACGGTCAAACACAACAAAATAATTACGGAAACATTGGATTTGAAGCATTATTCAATTCCGCCTCAATGGGCATTATTGTAGTAAATGAAGATGGGTATATAGCCATGGCGAACACCTATGCTAACAACTTATTTGCCTATTACGACGAAAGCATGGTTGGAGAAATGCTTGAAACATTAATTCCACAACGTTATCACCATAAACATGTTGGTTATCGAGATGACTTTATTCATAAGCCACAAGCAAGATCCATGGGACTGGGGATGAGCTTATCTGCACAGCGAAAAGATGGTACAGAGTTTCCCGTAGAAGTTAGCCTAGGTCATTTTTTTAAAGACGATAAAAAATTTGTTATCGCTTACATAGCTGATATTACTAAAAGAAAGCAAAGCGAAGAAAAAATCATACGCCAGCAGGCTGAAATGGAATTAGTC